>JBOHCZ010000059.1:0-10958 GCA_050699195.1 Streptomycetales bacterium | reverse complement strand
TGGCCGACGCCGAGCAGGAGGTCCGCCTGCTGATGCGGATCATCGAGACGATCTCGGCCGGGCTCGATCTCGACGAGATCGTCCAGGGGGTGGCGGCGCTCATCACCGAGACCACCGAGACCGACGTCTGCTTCGTGCACCTGCTCGACGACCGGGGACGCAGTCTCCAGCTGCGCGGAGCCACACCGCCTTTCGACCGGCTGGCCGGGCGGGTCGAGCTGGGGCTTGACGAGGGCGTCTCCGGGTGGGTGGCGTCGCACCGCCAGCCCGCGGTCATCACGGACAACAAGCTCGCCGACTCCCGCTACCGCTACATCCCCGCCCTGCGCGGCGAGGAGTTCACCTCGATGGCGTCCGTACCGATCGTGACAGCGTCAGGTCACCTCGTGGGAGTGCTCAACGTGCACACCCGCCGCCGCAGGACGTTCACCGAAGCCGACGTCGAGCTGCTGCGCTCGGTCGCGGGCCTGATGGCCGGGGCGATCGAGAACGCGCGCCTCCATCACCGGCTCGCCGAGCGCGAGGAGGCCCTCGAGAAGTTCGCGGAACGCACCGTCCAGCTCCAGGAGGGCGAACGCCGGCGGCTGGCCGGCGAGATCCACGACGGCATCAGCCAGCGCATCGTGAGCCTGTCGTTCCACCTGTCGGCGGCGGCGGACGCGATCCCGACCGACCCGGCGGACGGCGCCGAGCAGATCGGGCTGGCTCAAAGCCTCGCGGCGGCGGCCCTCGACGAGACGCGCGTCGCGATCGCCGGGCTGCGCCCGCCCGTGCTCGACGACCTCGGCCTCGCCGCCAGCCTGGAGAGCCTGGCGCGCTCGGTGCCCCAGGTGGGCGTGCACGTCGACGCCGAGCCGTGCCGGCTTCCCGAGCACGTGGAGACCGCGGTGTACCGGATCGCCCAGGAGGCCCTGCAGAACACCGCGAAGCACGCGGAGGCCCGTCGCGCCTTGATCCGGCTGTCCACGCACGAGTCGGCCGTGATCCTCGAGGTCGAGGACGACGGCAAGGGCTTCGATCCCCGCTCGGTGCCCGAGCAGATCGGCCCCGTGGGCCACGGCCTGGCCGGGATGCGGGAACGGGCGGAGCTGCTGGGCGGGAGGATGACGCTCGACACCCTGCCGGGACGCGGCACCACCCTGCGGCTGCGCGTCCCGCTGTCCTCGTCGCTGTAACCCGGCCGCACCGGCCGCTGTGCGTGTCAGGCACTCACCAGCCGCCGGGCGTTCTCCATCGCGTGCTCGTAGCGCCCCTGCGCTGCGGCCGCGTTGCACTGCGCCCGGTGCGCGAGGACGCGCTGGGCGCCCTCGATGTCGGACTGGTCCTCGGCCCAGGCCGCGAGCGCGGGGGCGAGCAGTGCCCGGCCGAACGAGAACGTCAGGGTCCAGGCCTGCCGGCCACGCCGGTTCATGGCGTCCAGCAGCCGGGTCGCCGCCTCGTCGGACTGCCCGCCGGAAAGGAACGCGATGCCGGGCACGGCGGCGGGCACCGTGCGGCGGAGGCAGCGCAGGGTGGCCTCGACAGGCTCGTCCTCGCCGGCGTGGTCGCCGTCGACGCCCGGGAGCACCATGTTGGGCTTCAGGACGATCCCCTCGAGCAGCACGTCCTGGGCCACCAGCTCGGCGAACACCCGGCGCAACGTGTCGGTCGTCACCTCCTCGCAGCGCGCGAGGCCGTGATCGCCGTCCATCAGGACCTCGGGCTCCACGATGGGGACCAGCCCGACCTCCTGGCAGGCGGCCGCGTACCGGGCCAGGGCGTGGGCGTTGGCGTGCAGGCAGGCCGTTGTCGGGAGGCCGGGCCCGATGCGCAGGACCGCCCGCCATTTGGCGAACCGGGCGCCCAGCTCCACGTACTCGGCGAGGCGCGCACGCAGCCCGTCCAGCCCCTCGGTGGCCGTCTCGGCAGGCGACCCCGCGAGCGGCTTGGCTCCGACGTCGACCTTGATGCCGGGCAGGAGGCCGGCGGCCTCGGCCGCACGCGGCAGCGGCGCCCCGCCCGATGCCGCCTGCCGGAACGTCTCGTCGCAGAGGATGACCCCGCTGACCCAGCGTGCGAGTCCGGGCGCCGCGATGACCAGCTCGCGGAACCGGCGGCGCGCCTCGGGGTTCGGCGCGATGGCCACCGACCACAGCCGCTTGTTCATCGTTGCGATGCTCTCGTCGGCGGCGAGGATGCCCTTGCCCTCGGCGACAAGCGCTCGTGCGGTCGCGCCGAGCTCGTGGGAGCGCACCTGGCCCACCTCCTGGAATGCGGTGCAACGGGCGGCAGGCCCGACGCTAGGCGGCGACGCCCGTCACGGACCTCCCCCCTGCGGGGGAGGCTGCGGGTGAAGTCCGGTCAGCTCTCCCCGGGTCCGCGACCGCGGCGGACCCTCGTCTCGACCCCTTCTGGCAGCTGGTCGTGGACCAGCTGCCAGACGACGCCGAGCACCACGAGGGCCAGCGCGCACAGCCCGAACTCATCCCAGAGGAAGCGCTCCTCACCCTCGTCCCGGCTCCAGAAGTCGGCCGCACCCCAGAACAGGATGAAAGCGAGGAAATAGCAGACCACGCTGAAGACCGGTGCGCGCCGGCGCCCAGCTTTGTCGCTCACGGTCGCTGTCTCTTCCTGCCTGCGGTCCGTACCGGTGATACGAATTGGTGATGCCTGCATCCGCTCTTGAATGTACGCGAACCCGGAACGGGTCCACGAAACCGCATTGCCGACAGGGCGTCATTGGGCAACGGTAGGAGGCTTGACACTCACCCGCCGCCGTAGCAGGGCGGGGATCCCGGCGACGAAGGGAGGGAGCGGCGTGTCCCCCCATCCGCCCAGAGCGGGCGGGTCACCACGTCGCGACTCCGGTGATCATGGAACTGACCTGCGGGGAGCGCCTGCACTACCCCCGCGGCGTCGTGCTCGTCGTCGCCGGCCTGCCCGGTGCCGGCAAGACCACCTTCATCGCACGGCTCTTCGACGGTGACGAGGTCACCATCCTCGACCCCGATCACCTTCGCCAGCGATGCGGGCGATGGCTGCCCGGCGTGCCGTACCAGGCGTACCGCCCGCTGGTGCATCTCGCCCACTACCGGCGCGTGGCGAGCACTCTGCGACGCACGGTGGTGCCCGCGAAGGCCACCGGCCAGGCACACACCGTGGTGGTCCACGAGACCACCCGCCCGCTCGCCCGGCGCTGGCTCAGCGGCCGCGCCACCCGGTCCGGCCGGCCGCTGCACCTCATCGCACTGGACGTACCCGAGGACGTCGCCCTCCAGGGGCAGGCAAGTCGCGGCCGCGCGCTCCGCAGGGCGGCCTTCCAGCGGCACTGCCGGCGCTGGCGCGCGTTCCGCGACACGCGCACCGCCGCCCCCGAGCGGTACGCCTCGGTGCTGGTACTCGACCGCGCGGGCGCGGACGCGCTGCGCACGGTCGCCTTCCTACCGAGCGACGGCGGTTCCCCCTGACGCGCCGTGCCGCCTGCCCCGCCTTCCGTGCCGCCTGCTGTGCCGCGGCTACCCCCTCCACGCCGGGTCACGGCCGAAGGCCGCCAGCAGCCGGTCCTGCGGGCCGGCGTCCGGGGGTACCTCCCGTCGCGGCCCGATCACGCCCGCCGACCGGTAGAGCTCTTCCCGGCCGGCGAACCAGTCAGCGCACGCGATCACCGTGTCCGGGTCGAGCCCGCGGTCGGCTCCTGTGGCGGCCGCCAGGTCCCACGCGTGGACGAGGTGGTCCGCGGTGAGCTGCCAGACGTACTCGGGTGCGGGTGCGTCGCCGAACGACAGGTGCACCGTACGGTCGAGCACGCCGGGCTCGGCCACCGAGTCGACGGCCTGTGCACCGGCGTCGTCGACCGCGCCGTGCGGGTCGGCGCCGAGCAGATCGCCATCGAACCGGTCCCCGACGTCGTCGAGGTTGGCGCCACGTACGAGCGGGGCGGTCCAGCGATCCTCGGAGACGATGTGGTTCACCAGCTCGTGGACGTCCCACTCGGCGCACGGCGTCGGCAGGACCCACTGGTCATCGTTCACGGTCCGCGCGCGCCGGGAGAACTCCTCGACGCTGCGCCGGTGCAGCTCCACGAGATCCATGACTCCCCCTCGGATCCGGATCTGTTTGCCGATCGTCTCGCCGGAGCGCCGTCACGTCGAGCCCCGGCCGGCGGCGCTCCGGTCACGGCGGTAGATCCGGGCGATGACCTCCTCGATGTCGGGCTCCCGGATCGAGAGGTCGACCAGCTCGTGGCGGGCGGTGACGGCCATGACAAGGGCGGCCGCGTTGGTGCCGGGACCGAAGGCGAGCCACTGGCGCGGCCCGTCGACCCGGGTGACCCGGGCGCCCGGGACGTCCAGCGGCGCTGCCGGCTCGGCGAGGTCGACGACGAGGGTGCGCTCGGCCGGGACCTGGGCGCGCAGCCCCGCCAGGTCGCCGTCGTAGGCGAGCCGGCCGTGGTCGATGACCATGACACGGTCGCACAGCCGCTCGATGTCGTCGAGGTCGTGGGTGGTGAGCAGGAGCGTGGTGCCCTGCTCCGCGGTGAGCGCGGCGAGAAAGCGGCGTACGGCGGCCTTGCTGACGACGTCCAGGCCGATGGTCGGCTCGTCGAGGTAGAGGATCTCGGGGTCGTGGAGCAGCGCTGCGGTGAGATCCCCGCGCATCCGCTGGCCCAGGCTGAGCTGGCGTACCGGCATGTCCATCAGCGGGCCGAGGTCGAGCAGGTCGACGAGGCGGGTGAGGTTGGCCCGGTAGCGCGTCACCGGGATCCGGTACAGGCGGCGGAGCAGTTCGAAGCTGTCCCGCAGGGGCAGGTCCCACCACAGCGTGGTGCGCTGGCCGAAGACCACGCCGATCCGCCGGGCGAGCTGCACCCGGTCCCGCGACGGGTCGAGGCCCACGACCCGGACGCGCCCGGCGCTGGGGGTGAGGATGCCGGTGAGCATCTTGATCGTGGTGGACTTGCCGGCTCCGTTGGGGCCGATATAGCCGACGGTCTCGCCCGCGGTGACGTCGAAGGTGATCCCGTCGACGGCCGGTACGACGTCGCGGGTACGGCGCAGCCGGCCGGCGCGCCGGCGTACCACGAAGGTCTTCTCCAATTGGGCGACCTCGACGATCGGCGGGTTCGCGGGCACCTTCAGCTCCCTGTCGAGCGGTAGTGGCGGACGCCGGCTCGCCAGGCGAGGCCGGCCAGCAGCGCCAGCGTCGCGGCGACGGCCGGGGAGGCGAAACGCAGTGCGGGCGGCAGCCCGAGCGGGTCGGGCCGCGACAGCACGTACAGCGCCGGCTGCCAGTTGACGAAGGCCAGCGGCACGATCCAGGTGAGGGCACGCAGCGCGTCGCGGCCGTAGATGATCAGGGGGTACTTGGTCAGGAATGCGCCGCCGTAGGTGAAGGCGTTCTGCACCTCGGCGGCGTCGGTGGCCGCGAACTGGAACGCCGCCCCGAGCACCCAGATCGCGCCGTAGATCACCGTGCCGGAGGCGACCATGGTGGGCACGAGGAGCACGCGCCCCGGGGTCCACGCCACGTCCAGCTCGGGCAGGGCGAGCGCCAGCACGGCGACGCCGGGTAGGAGCTTGCCCAGCCGCCGGGGCGAGAACCGGTCGGCGGCCACCTGGACCAGCGTCCCGGCCGGCCGGATGAGCATCACGTCCAGCGTGCCGGCCCTGATGTGGCGGCCCAGCCGGTCGACGCTGCCGAGGACCAGGTCGGACAGCGCGAAGGCGGTCGCCGAAGTGCCGTAGAGGAACATCACCTCAGCCAGCCCGAACCCGGCCAGGCTCGGGATGTGGGCGAAGATCAGCCCGATCGCCGCGACGTCCAGCGCGGTCACCGCCACCTGGGCCATCCCCAGCAGGACCAGCGAGGTGCGGTACTGCCAGGCCGCCCGCGTCCACATCGCCACGAGCAGCAGGTAGACCCGAACGGCCCCGGCCCCGGCCCCGGAACGGTCAGCCACCGTTGACCACCACCCGGCGCCGCGCGGCGGCCGTGACCAGCCGTCCGAGCGCCAGCAGCGCCCCGGCCCACAGCGCCTGGAAGCCCAGCGCCCCCGCCAGCCCCCAGCCGCCGTGCTGGCCGAGGAACACATCGGCGGGCACCTGGATGGTCGCCGCCCACGGCAGGATCCGCGCCAGCGTTCCCAGCCAGCCCGGGAACAGCACCAGCGGCAGGACCATGCCGGAGAAGAACATCGCGGCGATCCCGGCCGCCGCGTGCACGCCCCGGTCGTCCAGCAGCCAGAACGCCGCCAGCGCGGCGAGGTAGCGCAGCCCGAAGCTCACCACGACGGCGAGCAGCACCGACACCGCGAACGCCAGCCAGGTCAGCGGCGAGCCGGGCAGCGCCAGACCGAAGGCCAGCACCCCGGCCGCCAGGGGCGGCAGCCCCCGGAACACCACGGCGAAGCCCGCCCGCCCCAGGTCAGCGGCCAGCCACCAGCCCTGGAAGTCCACCGGCCGGTACAGGTCGATCACCACGTCGCCGGTCCGGATCCGCTCCGGCAGCTCCAGACCCTCGCCGAAGATCGCCACCGGTGCGATGAGTGCCTGGGTCAGGAAGCAGAACAGCACCGCGTCCGCGACGTCGTAGCCGCCGATGTGCGGGCGGGCCTGCCACACCGCTATGAGCACGAACGCCCTGATGAAGCCGAACACCGTGTTGGTGAAGCCGCCCGCCGCGGTGGCCAGCCGGTAGCTCGCGTGGCGGCGAAAGCCGCTCCGGGCCACCGCCAGGTAGACGCCGACCTCGACGCGCACCGCACCCCCTCCCCTCGCGACCGGCCGCGCACGCGCGAACACCCCCGAGCGGAAACCACCCGGGGGTCGGACAGGAACGTTACGGCCTCATGGGGGCTGCTGCCAGTGGATTGCCACCATCGAAGGCATGCGCCGTCAGGGCGTCCCTCTGGTCAGGAGCCGCCCGCCCGGCCCGGCGGCGTTCGCGTCGCCGCGGATCCGCTCGCCGCGCAGCCACGTGCCACGCACGACGCCGGTGAGCCGCCTGCCCGCGTACGGCGTGACCGGGTGCCGGTGATGCAGCCGGTACGGGTCGACGACCTGCGCCTCGTCGGGCGCGAACGCGACGAAGTCGGCATCGTAGCCGGGCGCGATGCGGCCCTTGCCGGGCAGGCCCGCCAGCGCGGCAGGGCGCTCCGTCATCCAGCGGGCCACCTCGCTCAGCGGGTGCCCCCGCGCCCGGGCCTGGGTCCACACGGCGGGCAGGCCGAGTTGGAGGGACGCGATGCCTCCCCAGGCGGCGCCGAAGTCCCCGGAGCCCCGGCCGGCACCCCCGCGGAGGTCCCCGTCGGCGAGGCCCTTGAGCGCGGGAGGGCACGGCGAGTGGTCGGACACGACGGCGTCGATCACCCCGTCCGCGAGCCCCCGCCACAGCAGCTCGCGGTTGCCCGACTCCCGGATCGGCGGGCAGCACTTGAACGCGGTCGCGCCGTCCGGGATCTCCTCGGCGGTGAACACCAGGTAGTGCGGGCAGGTCTCGACGCTGACGCGGACGCCGTCGCGGCGCGCGGCCGCGACCGCCGGCAACGCCTCCGCCGAGGACAGGTGCAGGATGTGCACGCGGGCGCCGGTCCGCCGGGCGGCCTCGATCACGCGGTCGACGGCGACGTTCTCCGCGGCGCGCGGGCGGGAGGCGAGGAAGTCGCGGTAGGACGCGCCGCGGGAGGGCGGGGCGTGGGTGAGGGCGCCCGGGTCCTCGGCGTGCACGACCATGAGCCCGTCGAAACGGTGCAGCTCGCGCAGCGCGGCCTCGAGACCGGGCGCATCGAGATGGGGGAACTCGTCCACGCCCGAGGGCACGAGGAAGCACTTGAAGCCGGTGACTCCGGCGTCGTGCAGGGCGCGCAGCGCCGCCAGGTTGCCCGGGACAGCCCCGCCCCAGAAGCCGACGTCGACAAGGCACCTGCCGCGGGCCGCCCGGCGCTTCGCCTCGAGTGTGGGGACGTCGACCGTGGGCGGGATGCTGTTGAGCGGCATGTCGACCAGCGCCGTCACCCCACCGGCCGCCGCCGCCCGGGTCGCCGCCTGGAAGCCTTCCCACGCGGTGCGCCCCGGCTCGTTGATGTGGACGTGGGTGTCGACCAGCCCGGGCAGCAGCGCCTCGCCCTCGGCGAGGTCGACGGAGTGGGCCGCCGCGAGGCCGGCCTCGTAGTCCTCGACGGCGACGATGCGGCCCCCCGACACCGCCACGGCGGCGGGCCGCTCGCCCTGCGGCGTGACGACCCGCCGGGCGCGCAGCACGAGATCGTACCCGGGCATCCAGCCCTCCTTCCCTCTGACGCATCGTCAGCAGGAACGGGCGTCTACCGGCGCGCCCGTCCGGAGAGCTGCTCGACGAGCTTGACGAGCGCGCTGTGGTCGAGGGCGCCGTCGCCCTGCGCCTTGAGGGAGGCCATCAGCTGCGCGACGGCGGAGCCCAGTGGGATGACGACCCCCGCCTCGCGGGCGGCGGCCTGCACGATCCCGAGGTCCTTGTCGTGTAGCTCGACCCGGAACCCCGGCGTGAACTCGCGGGCCAGCATGCCCGCGGCCTTGCGGTCCAGGATGCGGCTGCCCGCGAGCCCTCCCGCGAGCACCCGCAGGGCGGACTCGGTGTCGACGCCGTGCGCCTCGAGGAACACCACCGCCTCGGCGACCAGCTCCATGATGCCGGCGGTCATGAGCTGGTTCGCCGCCTTCACGGTCTGGCCCGCGCCGTGCGGGCCGACGTGGACGACGGTCGTGCCCATCACGTCGAGGAGCTCCCGCGCGGCCTCGACGTCGGCGGTGTCACCACCGACCATGATCGACAGCGTGCCGTCGACCGCGCCCTGGTCGCCGCCGCTCACCGGCGCGTCGAGGACCCGGACGCCGTGCTCCCGCCCGGCTCCGGCGAGCGCCCTCGCGGTGTCGGGAAGGATGGTGCTGCAGTCGATGTAGAGCAGGCCGGGCTTGGCGCCCGCCATCACCCCGCCGTCGCCGAGGGCGATCCGTTCCACGTCCGGGGAGTCGGGCAGCATGGTGATGACGGCGTCGGCGTCGCGCACCGCCTCCGTGACGGTGGACGCCGCACGGCCGCCCGCCTGGACGAGGCGGTCGACCTTTCCCCGGCTGCGGTTGTGGCCGACGACGTCGAAGCCCGCCGTGACGAGGTTGGCCGCCATCGGCCCGCCCATGATGCCCAGGCCGATGAACCCGATCGTGGTCATGGTGCTCTCCTTCGGGGGTCAGGTACGTTCAGGCGCGGGTCGCCGAGGCGCGTTGCGCAGGCGGCAGCCAGCCGAAGCTGGCGGCGCTGCGCCCGTCCGGACGGTACTCACACCCGACGTAGCCGCCGTAGCCCGCCTGCGCGAGCCGCGCGAACAGCTCCTCGAAGTCCAGCTCGCCGGTGCCGGGCTGGTTGCGGCCGGGCACGTCGGCGATCTGGACGTGGCCGATGCGGCCGGCCTGGGCGGCGATCACCGCGGCCAGGTCCTCGCCGTTGCGCGCGAGGTGGTAGAAGTCGGCGAGCAGGCGCAGGTTCCCGGCACCGCTCGCGTCGCGCACCCGGTCGGCGACCGCGACCGCGTCGGCGGCGGTGAGCAGCGGGTAGCGGGGGTTCTCCTCGCGGTTGCAGGACTCGATGAGCACGGTGCCGCCGAGGCCAGCGACGGCGCGCGCGGCGAGCGTGAGGTTCTCGGTGGCGAGCTCGTCCTGCCGGCGGGGATCGACGCCCTCGACGCGGTTGCCGTAGAGCGCGTTGAACGCCCGGCAGCCGGTGGCCTCCGCGATGCCGACGAGCACGTCGAGGCTGTCGCGGAACTCCCCGGCGCGGGCCGGCCAGGAGGCGGTGCCGCGGTCACCGGCCGGCATGTCGCCCGCGAAGAAGTTCAGGCCCACCAGGTGCACGCCGGACTCCCCGATGGCGCGTACGAACGCGTCCACCTCGCGATCTCGGGGCACCGCGGCCGGGAACGGCCACCAGAACTCCACGGCGTCGAACCCGGCCGCTGCCGCGGCGGCCGGGCGTTCGAGCAGCGGCAGCTCGGTGAACAGGATCGAGAGGTTGACGTCGAAGCGCAGGCCGTGGGTGTCCATCCCGTCAAGCCTTCCCGCTCCGCCGGTACGCGCGCCAGCCCCCGTACGCGGTGATGTCGCGGTGCACCCCCCGGTCGTACTCCGTGCTGCGCAGCAGCATGGCCAGCGAGGGTGCGCCGTCGGCCAGCTCGATGACCCCGAGCTCGAGCTCGGCGGGCTCGTCTGGCAGCAGGTTGTCGCGCAGCGCCTCCAGCGGTACGTCGTAGAGCTCGCCCGCGATGCTGCCGCCCCCCTCCGCCACCGGCCACAGGCCGGGGAAGTCGTCGCCGACCGCGAAGAAGCGGTACCTGGCGGCGGTCCTGGCCTCCCCCAGGAACGGCGTGCCCGCGATGTGGTGGTGGACCGGGCCGCCGCGCATGCCGCCGCCGTTGAGGAACATGTAGACCATGATCGCCCTCCCTGCGTGGTTGGCTCAGCGTCAGGGCCGGCTCCGCGCAGCCGTCGGGTCAGCGTTTCCACGGTGTCCCGAACGAAGCAGCCATGTCCAGACCCAGCGTGATCTTGCCGCCCCGGGGGGTGAGGGGCGGATCCGATATTCTGCGATACGGAATAGTCGCGTCGCCACACACCGGAGGGACACGTGCCGGAGACCCCGGCAGGACCCCAGGCCAGCAGCCCGGCACGACCGCCCCGGGCCCGCCTGGGCCCCGCGAACGGCGTCCAGTCGCTGACCCGCGCGTTCGAGTTGCTCGAGCGGATGGCCGACGCCGGTGGGGAGGCGAGCCTCTCTGACCTCTCGGCCGGCACCGGGCTCCCGATGCCGACGATCCACCGGCTGGTGCGCACCCTCGTGGCCGAGGGGTACGTCCGCCAGGTGCCCTCCCGCCGCTACGCCCTGGGGCCGCGCCTGATCAGGCTCGGTGAGACCGCCAGCCGGCTGGTCGGCAGCTGGGCGCGCCCCTACCT
>JBOHCZ010000058.1:0-2299 GCA_050699195.1 Streptomycetales bacterium | reverse complement strand
GCGGCGACGAGCGGGTCGTCCCTGGACGGCGGCACCGGGTCTCGCGTGGACTCGGGGTCGCGTGTCCAGGTCGCCCGTGGCGCCACCGTCACGTGTTACCTCGACGGCGACGGGCTGCTCGGGGTGTTTCGCCCGCTGTCGTTACACAGTGGCCACGGCGAGCAGCCACCGCCGCCACCGCCACCACCACCGCCGCCGCCACCGGGCGGCACGATGGTCGGATCGGGTGCGGTGTACGTCGGCTCCGGCACCGGGCTGAAGGTCGACTCCGGTTCCTCGGTCGGCGTGGGCGTGAGGGTTTCCGTCGGAGTCGGGGTCAGCGTGGGCGTGGGCGCCGGGTTGATCACCTCACCGACCTTGGCCGGCGGCGGGAACTCCTCGATCGGCTTGCCCGCGAGGGCGCGTTTCATGAACTCGGTCCAGATCTGCGCGGGATAGCCGCCGCCGAAGAACGTCTCCATGCCCGCGACGCCGTCCAGCGACTCGGTGCCGTCTCCCTTGTAGAAGGCCACCGCGGCGGCCAGCTGGGGGGTGTGGCCGGCGAACCACGCGGACTTGTCCTCGGCCGTCCCGGTCTTGCCCGCCGCCGGCCTGCCGAGCTCCTTGGCGGCCTCCCCGGTGCCGTGCTTGACGACCTCCTGGAGGGCGAAGTTGACGTCGGCCATGATGTCGTCGTCGAAGACCTCGCGGCTCTTCGGCTCCGCCTTGTACAGCGTGGCGCCGGTCTGGCCCTTGACCTTCTCGATCATGAAGGTGTCGGCGCGCACCCCTCCCGCGGCGAGGGTGGCGTAGGACCGGGCCATCTCAAGCGGGGTGACCGAGGCCGTGCCGAGCGTCACCCGGATGTTGTCTTCCAGGCCTGGAGTCTCCTTGGGGACGCCCGCGCGTATGGCGGAGTCCATGACCGCCTTCGGCCCGATCTCCATCGTGAGGTCGGCGAACGCGGTGTTGATCGACTCCGCCGTGGCCCTCATCAGGGTCACGTACCTCCCGTAGTCCTCGTCGAACTCGTTGTGCACCGGCTTGTCGTCGGGGATCTTGAGCGGAGTGTTGCCCTTGAAGCGGCTCTTGAGACCGATGTCCTCTTCGAGGGCGGCGGCGAGCGTGAACGGCTTGAACGTCGACCCGGCCTGCGGCCTGGCCTGCGTCGCGTCGTTGTACTGCACCTCGGTGTAGTCCTTGCCACCCCAGACGGCGACCACCCGGCCGCTCCGGGGCTGGACCGCAGCCAACCCTGCGTGCAGGTCCTTGGCGCCCTTCTTCGGGAAGCCGTGCTTCATCGCCTGGTTCGCGGCGCGCTGCATCTTCCTGTCGAACGTCGTCGTGATCCGCAAGCCCTTGAGCTCGACCTCCTGCTCGCTGAAGCCCTCGGATTGCAGCTCCTCCTTGGCGGCCTGGAGCAGGTAGCCGTTCGGGCCCTCGTAGTCGTTGGCGGCCTCGTACTTGCGGACCTTGGGGAACTTCGCCTGCTGCGCCTCGCTACCGCTGATCCACCCCATCTCGGCCATGCCGTCGAGCACGTAGCGCCAGCGGTCAACGAGCGGGCCGTGGCTCTCCTCGGGGTCGTAGAGGCCGGGCGAGCGGATGATCGCCGCGAGTACGGCGGACTCCTCGACGGTCAGCTTGCTCGCGGGCTTCCCGAAGTAGGCCCGCGAGGCGGTCTCGATGCCGTACGAGCCCCGGCCGAAGTAGATGGTGTTCAGGTAGTCCTCGAGGATGTGGTCCTTGGAGTGCCGCTGGTCGATCTTGACCGCGATGAACAGCTCCTTGAACTTGCGCGTGTAGGTGCGTTCCTGGGTCAGGAACATGTTCTTCACGTACTGCTGGGTGATGGTGGAGCCGCCCTGCGTCGACTGGCCGGTGAAGTTGACCCACACCGCGCGCGCCAGGCCCGTGGGCGAGATGCCGGCGTCTGAGTAGAAGGTGCGGTTCTCGGCCGCCAGCACCGCTTGCTCGGCGTGGTCGGGGATCTCGGAGAGGTCGACGGACGTGCGGTTCTGCGCGCCTATCCGGCCGAGCTCGGTCTTCCCGTCGTCGTAGTAGAAGACACTGGTCTGCCCGGTCGCCAGCTCGTTGGGGGCCGGTACGTCGACGAGCGCGTAGGAGATCCCCACCATGGCGAGCATGGCGGCGAACCCGACGACGCACATGGTCGCCATCTGGAAGAAGGAGGGGATCCACCGGCGCAGCCCGTACTTCCCGGCGCGCGGGTAGTCGACCAGCCGGTCGCCCCCCGCCCCGCGCGCTGCCTCGCGGGCCTCCATCCGGCTCATCGGCCGGCCGCGCGCCGAGGCGGCGC
>JBOHCZ010000057.1:0-5086 GCA_050699195.1 Streptomycetales bacterium | reverse complement strand
ACACCCTCATCGAACACATGTTCGACATCGTCGAACAACACCAACACCGCGTCGACCCCAACGCGATGCGACCCACCGTCCACTGGCGCAACACCACGAGCACGTACCGCACTGGAGACGGCTGATCACGCCCCTCATCGTCGCCGGGTGGGCGGCTCTCGCCGGGAGGGCGCACTGTTGCCACGGTGCGCCCTCCCGGCGCGTACGGGCCGGCGTGCGAAGCTGACGCGCCCGCCACGCTGGGCGTGGACCCTCCTACCGCACCGGGAGGGGCATTCCCTGGGTCGCCAGCGGTTGGTCCAGGCAGGAGATCTTGGCTCGCGCCGGACCGCTCGGGCCCACCTCACCGCCGGAGCTGGGGAAGTTGTCACGCCGGCTCCCGTCGGAGTGCGCGAGGCACAGTGTCCGCCCGTCGAGGAACGGGCTGGTCGGGAACTCCAGGGGGCCCTGGTTCCGCAGCTGGGTCGCCTCGTCTGCAGGGTTACGGAAGAACTCGAGTACCCGGCCCTGCGGGCTCGCCACCACGATCGCGTTGCGCTCGTTCGCCGCGGTCCAGATGTTGCCGCCGCGATCGAGCGCGATGCCGTCCGCCCCCTCCAGGTACGGGTGGGACACCACGACGTTGTCCAGGCAGAGCGTGTTCGGGGTGAACGTGGTGTCGCAGCCGACCGGGCTGCGCAGGTTGCCGCCCTGGTCGAACGTGATCCGCCAGATCGCACCGCGACCGGTGTCGGCGACGTAGAGCGTGCCGTCCTCGGCGAACGCCAACCCGTTGGCCACCAGGTGTTGGGAGCCTGCCGTGTTCGCGGCGGAGCGCCCGTTCGGCGTGACCGTCACGGTGCCGGGCGGCAGCGAACGCGGATCACGACCCACCCCGCCGACACCTTCGACCACGTTGACCTCGTTGACCATGGGCTGGATGCGGAACACCTCCGCGGGTGCGCCGTCCGTCCCGACCCGCCACACCCGGCCCTGGCCCGTGGTGCCGTCCGATACCCACAGGTCGCCGCGGCTGTCGAAGGCCAAGCCGTTCGCGCCCGGCACGCCGCCCGCGAACACCGTGGCGGCCGGTGGGTCGGCGGCGTCCGGCGTCAGCGTGTAGACCTCGTCGCCGTCGGCGACGAACAGATCGCCGGCGCTGTCCAGCGCGATGCCGCTCGGACTGCACGGGGCCGGAATCGTCCCCACGACCGTCGCCACTCCTCCCGACGTGCGGGCTCGCCACACCGGGCAGGGGTCCCCGCCGCGGCCCGCCGAGTAGAGATTTCCCTCGCCGTCGCCGGTCAGGCCCTCGATGCCCAACGGGCTCGGGAAGACGGTCGTGAAGCTCGCCTGCCCGCCAGCCGGGCGGATCACGGACTCCCCGTCTCCTGCCGGCCGGCGGGTGTCTGCTAACGCGTCGACGAGCGGCGGGGTGGCGACGGCCGCCACCGCGAGCACTGCCAGCACCCGGAGGCTGGCCCGCGCGAGATGTTCCTGCACCGATGGTCCCCCTTCTGGGACGAAGCTGCGTTGGGATGCGCAGTCTCATCTACCTTCACGGACCCAGGCCGCGTTTGTTCATGCCTCCCGCGGTTCGCCCGCTAGCGCGGCGGGCGCCGCCGCCCGTTCCGGTCCCTGAACACCAGGCGGTCGAAGAGCACGTAACGTACGACGAACAGGACGGCCATGATCACGAAGAAGGCGGTGCTGACCAGCGCGACACGCAGCGTGTGCGCCTCGATGGACGCTGTGATCGCGGACTCGGCGAGGCTGGTCAGGTAACCGGCGACCACCCCCGTGGCGGCGACGACGAGGGCGTACGGAAGCACCTCGCCCACCAGGTGGGGCACCCCGCGACGCTGCCAGACCCACCATCGCACCAGCGCGAACTTCGGCACGGCGCCGACGATGAACGCGACGATGCCCGCCGTCTGGGCGCCCGCGAGCCCCCCGCCGTACACGATCACGAACGCCAGCTCGGTCGTGCCGGTCGCCACTCCCGACGCGACGGTGTAGCGCCCCCACCGCAGCAGTCTCGAACGCTGGTGCACCCACGCCCGCCCGCGGGCGAGAGCTGCCAGCACCCGGCCCTGATGTGTCGGGACGACAGAGGTGTTGCCGCGAATCCGGGGCATCCTCGGATCCTTCTCGTCAAAGGTGTACGAACACCGCGCCCTACGGGCGAGGTTCCACTCCGGCGTCATTGTCGCGCGGAGCGCGGGCCCGCCATGCCAGTACCCCCGAGACGGCCAGCCACACTCCGGCCACACCCCGGCCAGTGCCAGCGCCAGCCCGACGCCGTAGTCCAGCGGCAGCCGCGACGGCTCGCCGGCGCCGCGCCCGAAACCCAGCACCACCGGGAGCGCGGCCAGTGTGAGCGTGCCGCTGATGATGAGGCCCGCCTGGAGCGGACCCCGATAGCGACCCATAGCCAGCCGGCCCACCCACTTGGTCTGCAGCACACCCGGACGGTTCGGGGCGATGAGCCGGCACGGGTAGCCGTGGTCGGCGTGCAGGACCTCGCCGTTCACCTGCAGCGCGAGCAGCGTGAGCGGGTCGAGCCAGTGCGGAGGGTCAACCACCGAAACCCGCAGGGAACCTGACGGCTGCAGCGACTCCGCCCGGATGCTCGACGCCTCCGCGGCCCCAGCGGCACGCAGCAGGTCCCGCAGCCGCACGCCGGTCCAGGTGGCGCTCGCGGTCCAGCCCTCCACGCAGGTGATCGGCAGCCGAAGGGTGTGCTGCGGCAGGGCACGCAGTTCGTCCACCGAGAACGACAGCGGCCGCTCGACCAGACCCGCGACCGCCAGCCGGTACCCGTCCGCGTCCTCCGGGTCGCGCGGCAGCGGCACAGCCACGCTGCGGCGGAGGGTGACACGCTCGTTGACGGCATGGATGATGACCGCCCCGATCGCGATGTAGGCCGTCCAAAAGTGGGCGTCAGGGAACGAGAACGGCCACGCGTACCAGTAGCCGATGTTCATCAGGCCGGTGACCAGCTGGAACGTCGCCGCACCCACGAGCAGCAGCAACGAGCCAGGCGAACGGCCTCCGCGAACAGCTGGCCGGCCGAGCCCACCGGGCGGGAGGGCCACCACAGCCACTCCGGGGGGTTGCGCATGAAGTGGCTGAAGACGCCGGTGACGAAGCACACCAGGAAGCCGGTGCCCAGCGCGATCCCGAGCCACGAGGCGACCCGCTCGTCGTGCAACCGGCTCGAGAAACGCTCGGCGAGGGCTAGCGCACCGTTGCGGACCACCGTCCTGCCTCCGCCCAGACCTCGTGCCCGACCGGTGCGGCCAGCTGCACCGCGGGCAGGGCAGCGAGCGCGGTCGCGAACGCACTGCGTGGCGCCTCGCGGGCCACGGTCACGGCGTCGGCGGGCGTGTCGACGTCGGTCAGCGGCGGGAGCAACGCCACGCGCAGCCCGGCGCTCCGCAGCCGCCCCAGCTGAGCGCGACCCGTGTACGGCGTGGACATGGGCACCCCGCGGACCAGACCGGCATCCGGCAGGCGCATGCCGAGCAGCCAGAAGCCGCCGTCACGGGCCGGACCGAGCACGGCGTCATGGCTGCACAACGCGACGGCCGCGCGCCCCAGCAGCTCGGGCGTGAGCTGCGGGGTGTCCATGCCGACGAGCAGCAGCGGGCAGGCCAGCCCCGCGTGGGCGTCCGCCAAGGCCGCGGCGATGCGCTCGTCGAGCCCGTCGCCCCGCTGCGCGATGACATCGAAGCCCGCGGGAAGCCACGGCCCCGGCCGACCGCGGAGCGCCAGCACCCCGCGACGCACCGGGGTACGGCCGACCGCGCCGAGGGTGTCGGTCAGCGCCGCCTCGGCCAGCCTGGCGGCCTGCGCCGGGAGGTAGGGCGGGCAGAGCCGGGTTTTCGCCCGTCCCGGCACGGGTTCCTTGGCCAGCACCACGATCTGCGCCCCGATCATGACGCCGCGGCTCCGGTGCGTTCCGGACCGCCGCGCCCCGCGGCCGGCGGATCGACCGCCGGGCGTTGCATCACCCGCCCCATGTCCCGCGCGGCGCGCAGCGTCCCCGGGACCGTGCCGGTGACCTTGGAACGCCCGATGCGGGGGCGGTAGACCACGTCGACCTCGTGGATGCGCCACCCCGCCGCGGCGGCGCGGAGCACCATCTCCAGCGGATAGCCGAACCGGCGGTCGGCAAGTCCCAGCGCCAGCAGCGGCTCGCGGTAGGCCGCCCGCATGGGGCCGAGATCGTGCAGCGCCACGTCCGCCCGGCTCCGTAGCAGCCGGGCGAGGGCCACGTTCGCCATCCGGGCGTGCCACGGCCACGCACCCCGCCCGGTCGGCACACGCCTTCCCAGCACCAGGTCGGCGCCGGCGCGCAGCGGGTACGCGACCGCCGGCAGGTCGGCGGGATCGAGCGAGGCGTCCGCGTCCATCACGCACACCACCTCCGACTTCGCCGCCGCCAGACCCGCGTGGCAGGCGGCCCCGAAACCCCGCTCAGGCACGTCGACGACGACCGCCCCGTAGCTGCGCGCCAGCGCAGCGGAACCGTCGCTGGACCCGTTGTCGGCGACGATGGCGCGGAAGTCTCCCGGCATCCGGGACAGCACCCAGGGCAGCGCCGCGGCCTCGTTCAGGCACGGCAGCACGACGTCCACACGGTCGACCCGTCCGGTCATGTCAGCGACGCTAGCCCGGCACGCCCGCGGACAACCCTTACGATGTGCTGACATCGCGGCCCGCCGGGCCGGCAGGCACCCTGCCAGGCCACCGCCGGAGTTAGCGTTTTCGCCGTGGCCGACACCATCAGGTCGCTTACCGCCCCCGCTTCGGACCAACGCGGCGTCGCCGACTCCGGCTCCACCACCGACCCGGCCGGCCATCCGAGGCGGCGATCGGGACTCATCCCGGTGCTGGTGTGGGGGGCGCTCATCGCAGCGGCGTTCGGGTGGGGCCAGTGGCTGAAGCAGGCCGGCGCGCTGCCCATCGACGGCCTCCCGCCGCTGCACGCTCACCTCCGGTCGCCGTCCGCGTGGCTGCTGCCCGTCGCCGGCCTCGGAGCGCTCGCGGTGGCGCTGCTGCCCGCGGCGGTCGCAGCGACCCGCTGGTCGCGCCAGTACGA
>JBOHCZ010000056.1:0-10781 GCA_050699195.1 Streptomycetales bacterium | reverse complement strand
CCTGCGAGGGCCGCGGGGTCCCGGCTGCTGTGCACCCAGACCGACACGGTCGCGGCGAGCCCGGCGATGTCGCTCGCGAGCGGCGGGTCGTGCGGCAGGTGCCAGCTGGCGTGCTCGCCGACGACGTTCACCACGGGCGAGGCCGCACGCCGCGCATTGTGCAGGCAGGCCGCGCCGTTCGCCAGCCCTGGACCCAGGTGCAGCAGCGTGAGCGCCGGTCGCCCGGCGATCCGGGCGTAGCCGTCGGCGGCGCCGGTGGCCACCCCCTCGAACAGCGTGAGGACCGGCCGGACCCGCGGCTCGGCGTCGAGCGCACCCACCAGCGGCAGCTCCGTCGTGCCCGGGTTGGCGAAGCAGACCTCGAGGCCCGCTTCGGCGGCCGTATGGACGAGTGCCTCCGCGCCGTTCATGCCTTCGCCACCTCGCGTCTCCATCCACCCCCGGTGCCGGGCCACGCACCCTACCGAACGGGGTTCTACACGGGCGAGCGCACCCCCTACACTCCTGACCTCACCGGGAGGAGGCGGGCAATGGGTGAGTTCGACGGGAAGGCGGCCATCGTCACGGGCGCCAGCCGGGGCATCGGCCTGGCGATCGCGCAGGCGCTCGTCGCCCGCGGTGCGCGGGTGTGCATCACCGCCCGCAAGCCGCAGGGCCTGGCCGAGGCGCTGGCGGCGCTCGGGCCGGGAACCGCCATTTCCGTCGCGGGGCGGGCCGATGACGCTGAGCATCGCGCCGACGCCGTCGCGCGTACGCTCGACGCTTTCGGGCGGGTCGACATGCTGGTCAACAACACCGGCATCAACCCGCTCTACGGGCCCGTGCTCGACCAGGACCTCGCCGCGGTGCGCAAGGTGTTCGAGGTCAACGTGGTCGCCTCCCTGGGCTGGCTGCGCGAGGTCCGCGACGCGTGGATGGGCGAGCACGGGGGCGCCGTGGTCAACGTGGCGTCGGTGGCGGGGCTGCGGGCGGCGGGCGGCGTCGGGGTCTACGCCGCGAGCAAGGCCGCGCTCATCCAGCTCACCCAGCAGCTCGCCGCCGAGCTGGGCCCGGACATCCGGGTCAACGCCGTGGCGCCGGCCGTGGTGAAGACGAGTTTCGCCACCGCCCTCTACGAGGGGCGCGAGGACGCCGTGGCCGCCGGCTACCCGCTGCGCCGGCTCGGTGTTCCCGAGGACGTGGCGGACTCCGTGGCGTTCCTGCTCTCCGCGCGGTCGTCCTGGATCACCGGGCAGACCCTCGTGATCGACGGCGGGGTGATGACTGGTGGCGGGGTGTGAGAGCGCGGCGGGTAGCGGCGCAGGGTGTGGCGCACGGTGGCGCACGGTGGCGCACGGTGACACAGAGTGGGCAGGGTGAAACGTTGCGAGCCGGTATGGCGCGCGTGGCGCTCGGGTAGATTGCCAACTGTCTTGCCAAGCTGACGACGCGAGGGAGCGGAGGCGTGGAGCTCAAGGACGTACTGGGCGACGAGGCGCAGTGGCTGCTCGGCCATGAGTGCGCGACCGTCCCGAAAGAGCAGCTCACGCTGCCGGGGCCGAGCTTCGTCGAGCGTGCGCTGGTCGACACCGACCGGCCCCCGGCGGTGCTCCGCAACCTGCAGTCGGTGTTCGGCACCGGCCGGCTTGGGGGCACCGGGTACCTGTCCATCCTGCCGGTCGACCAGGGCATCGAGCATTCGGCCGCCGCGTCATTCGCCCGCAATCCCGCCTACTTCGACCCCAGGAACCTGTGCGAGCTGGCGGTCGAGGGCGGCTGCAACGCGATCGCCACGACGCTGGGGGCGCTGGGCATCATGTCGCGCCGCTACGCGCACCGGGTGCCGTTCATCGTCAAGCTCAACCACAACGAGCTGCTGACCTACCCCAACCAGCACGATCAGGTGATGTTCGCCTCCGCCCGGCAGGCGTTCGACCTGGGAGCCGTGGGTGTCGGTGCGACCGTCTACTTCGGCTCCGACGAGAGCATGCGTCAGCTGCAGGAGGCACGCGAGGCCTTCGCCGAGGCACACCGGCTCGGGATGTTCACGGTGCTGTGGGCCTACCTGCGCAACAGCGCCTTCACCAAGGACGGCGTGGACTACCACCTCAGCGCCGACCTGACCGGTCAGGCCAACCACATGGCCGCCACCATCGAGGCCGACATCGTCAAGCAGAAGCAGCCCGAGAACAACGCCGGGTACCGCGCCGTGGGTTTCGGGCGCACCCACGACCTCGTCTACGACGAGCTCACCACCGACCATCCCGTCGACCTGACGCGGTGGCAGGTGGTGAACTGCTTCATGGGCCGCGTGGGCCTGATCAACTCCGGGGGCTCATCCGGCGGCCAGGACGACATGGGCCAGGCGGTCCGTACCGCGGTCATCAACAAGCGCGCCGGGGGCATGGGACTGATCGTGGGGCGCAAGGCGTTCCAGCGGCCGCTCGACGAGGGCGTCGCGTTGCTCCATGCCGTACAGGACGTCTACCTCGACGACTCCGTCGGCGTGGCCTGACGGCGTGGGGTGACACCGCGATGGCTGCCGATGGGGTTGGCCTCCGCCCCCCCGCCGCGGGATCGTGCCTGCTTGACCTGTCGGGGCGGGTCGTCTTAGTCACGGGCGCCGGGAGCGGCATCGGCGCGGCCTGTGCCCGCCGTTTCGGCGCGGCCGGCGCGAAGGTGATCGTCGCCGACCGCGACGCCACTGGCGCCACGGCCGTCGCCGAGGAGGTCGGCGGCCAGCCGTGCTTGATCGACCTTTCCGACCTCGACGCCGTCGACACCCTGGACCCGGGCGTCGACGTGGTCGTGAACAACGCCGGCCTGCAGCACGTGGCCCCGATCGAGCAGTTCCCCGTCGACCGCTTCTCCCTCATCCTGCGGGTGATGCTGGAGGCGCCGTTCCGCATCCTGCGCCGGGTGCTCCCGCACATGTACGGCCAGGGTTGGGGGCGGGTCGTCAACATCTCCTCGGTGCACGGCCTGCGGGCGTCGCCGTACAAGTCCGCGTACGTGGCGGCCAAGCACGGCCTCGAGGGGTTGTCGAAGGTCGTGGCCCTGGAGGGCGCCCAGCACGGGGTGACGTCGAACTGCGTCGACCCCGCCTACGTCCGTACCCCCCTGGTGGAGCGCCAGATCGCCGACCAGGCGGCCACCCACGGCCTCGCCGAACGCGAAGTCGTCGAGCAGATCATGCTCGCCCCGGCCGCGCTCAAGCGCCTCATCGAGCCCGCCGAGGTCGCGGAGCTCGCGGCCTACCTGTGCACTCCCGAGGCGTCGTTCATCACCGGTACGTCGTTCGTCGTCGACGGCGGCTGGACCGCCCACTGAGGGTTGCCCATCCCGGGCGCCCGGCGCGCTCGCCGGCTACATGCGGCGCCGCAACATCCACGTCGCACTCGAATCCGGCGTCCGCGGCGCGTCGGTCACCTCGACGGGGGCGAACAGCGTCGGCTGACCGAGTACTCCGAGCAGTCGCGTCACCTCGTAGGCCATGGCCTCCCGGCCGGCGCCGAGGTACCCGCGGGTGTCCGCCACCTCGGGGTGCTGCGCGAGGTGGGTCCGCACGGCGTCGGTGAACGCCCTGTCGAGGTGGGGGCTGATATCGAACTTGGTCAGCCCGGAGTTGATGGCGCGGGCCAGGTCCACGTCGGGCAGGCTCGATGTTCGCTGGAGCACCAGGGGCACCGGCACCGCCTCCCTGAGCCGGGCAATGAGGGCGAAGTCGAGCGAGGCCTGGGTGTGTGTCGTGGCGTGCGGGCCGGCCACGGCGACCGCGAGCGCGTCGACACCGGTGGCACCGACGAAGTCGGCGGCCGCGGCGGGATCGGTGTACACCCCGGGAGCGTGCGGCCCGGCTGCGTTGCCGGCTGGGTTGCCTGCGGTGGCACCGAGCTCGGCTTCGACCCACACGCCCTGGTGATGGCAGTACGCCGTCACCGCACGGGTGTAGTACACCTTGTCGGCGTAGTCGAGGCGGGAGGTGTCGAACATCACCGAGCCGAACCCCAAGGTGACGGCCTCCTCGACGAGCTGCACCTGCTCGGCGCGGTCGAGGTGCAGCGCGACGGGCACGCCGGCCCGGCTCGCGAACGCCATGGTCGCCGTGGCGATCGGCTCGAGGCCTCCGTGGTAGTCCACGCAGTTCTCGCTGATCTGCAGGATCACCGGCGCGCTTGCGGCTTCGGCGCCGACCACCAGAGCCTCGGCGTGCTCGAGGGCGATGACGTTGAAGGCGCCGACCCCGCGCCCCTCCTGGACGGCCGGCCCCACGATGTCAGCTGTTGGTGCGAGCGGCATGGATCTCCTTCACGCGTACGGCCGCGCGACAGCCCGGGAAGGCGTCGATGCCCGAAACATCAGCGCCTCGACCTCGCCTTTGAGGTCGAGGTCGGCGGTACGTCCTACGGTGAGGAGCACCCCACCCACCCAGTGTCTGTCCCCTCGAGGATCGCGGCTCGACTGAGCGGATCCTATAGCTGTCGGCGAGGGTCGCCGCTACGGAAGGCTCGGCGGGGCGAGCCTGTCCCCCGCGGCCGGGATCAGGTGGCGCCGGCGTTGTCGTTGCTCGAAGCTGTTGACTCGACCGCACCGATCCGGCCTCGCCAGAGGCCACGACCCGCAGAGGGGAGACGCCCGTGCGGACCGACGCCCTGTTCCCCCGGGATCTCGAATGCGCTGTCTCCGTGGTGTCCCAGCGTCTCAGGGACGGCGCACTCTCATCCCACGATCTCACCAGGAGCGCACTGGAGCGCATCGAGGCGCACAACCCCCGCTTGAACGCGGTGGTCACGCTGCTCGCAGACAGCGCTCTCGACGCCGCACGGAAGGCCGACAGGGAGATCCACGCCGGCCGGTGGCGCGGGCCGCTGCACGGCGTTCCTGTGGGTCTCAAGGACATCATCGAGACCGGGGGCGTGCGGACCACGATGGGATCGGAGTTCTACCGCGACCATCTGCCGGCGCACGACGCCGATGTGGTGCGTCGCCTGCGCCGGGCCGGTGCGGTCGTCATCGGCAAGCTGCACACCCACGAGTTCGCCTACGGGCCCACGGGGGACGCGTCCTGCTTCGGGCCGGTGCGCAACCCGCACGATCCGGACCGGGTCGCGGGTGGTTCGAGTGGCGGATCCGCCGTGGCGGTCGCCACCGGCATGTGTGCGGTCGCGCTGGGTAGCGACACCGGCGGTTCCATTCGCATCCCGGCCGCACTGTGCGGAGCGGTGGGGATGAAACCGACCTTCGGCCGGATCAGCCGGCAGGGTGTCTTCCCGCTGTCGTGGACTCTCGATCACGTCGGACCGATCTCGCGAACGGTCGAGGACAACGCCCTGCTGCTCGCGGTCCTCTCCGGCTACGATCGGCGCGATCCCGGATCGGTACGCCGGGCAGTCGGGGATGTCGGCCGAGACATCCGTTCCGGTGTGCGGGGGCGCACGATCGGCGTCCCGGACCAGCTCTACTTCGACCATCTCGATGCCGAGGTCGCTGGCCGGGTGCAGGGCGCCCTCCGCGCGTGGGAGGAGCTGGGGGCCAGCGTCCGGCCGGTCAGCATCCCCGCATTGGCCGACATCCGGGAGGCGCAGCGCAGCGTGCTCGCCGTCGAGGCCTACTCCGTCCACCGGCACCGGCTCGAGCAACATCCCGAGCTGTTCGGCAGCGCCGTGCGGCAGCGGCTGCAGGCCGTCCGTTCCTCGCCGGCCTGGGTCTACGCCGAGGCCCGCCGGATGCGGGCGGCGGCACGGGAGGGCTTCGACGCGGCGCTGGCGGAGGTGGACGTGCTGGCCGCGCCCACCGTCCCGCTGCAGGCGCCGCTGCTGGGGCAGGAGGACACCGACACCACCGGACTGCACGAGAGCGTCCGCTCAGCGCTGACGCGGCTCACCGGGCCGACCAACCTGACCGGCCACCCCAGCCTGTCGCTGCCCTGCGGACATTCGGTCGCGGGCCTGCCCGTCGGTGTGCAGCTGATCGGCCGGGCATGGGACGAGGCGATGCTGTACCGCTTCGGATGGGCGCTGGAGCGGCGGTTGTTCCAGGAGCCTGCGGGCCGGACCGTGGCGGGCTCGCCGGAGGCCGCCTCGTAGAGTGCATCGGAACAGGCACGGGGCGAGAGAGGAGGCGTCGTGGACGCCGACCACGCGGCTCGCGGCCTACCTCGAGACGGGGCGCGAGTGCTTCGGCGTGACCCTGGAGATCGCGCTACCCGATGAGGTGCGTGACTTGCTGGACAGGGCGCACCGGCTGCGGGAGCGTGCCGAGGCAGAGCAGGCGGAGGCGGCGCGACTGTCCCGCAAGGCCGCGCGCCGCCTCGCCGCGCAGGGGCTGAGCATGCGCGACGTGGCACGGTGCTCGGGGTGAGCCACCAGCGCGCCAGCCAGCTGCTGGCCGATGCCAAGACCGGGTAGGCGCCGTTCGGCCCGGCATTGGCGTCACGCTGTGTAAGTCCCAGATCCGTGCGCACCGCGTCACCAGGCGAGACTCGACCCCCGAACGTCGAGCACCGGGTGGGTGAGCGGCGTGTAGGTCAGCAGCGGCATGCGCCACGCCGGGCGTGGTTTGAGGTTGCCCTTGGCTCGTCCGACGGTGCCGTGCGCCTGCCAGGAGATGTCGGTGTCTTCGTACGCGCCGGTCGCCTGCGACCACCCGACGATGCCCGGCTCGTCCGCGAGCGTCTTGTGCCAGTGGAGGACCATGTCGCCGGGCTGGACGTAGGTGATGAGCTCGTATCCCCAGTACGGCCTGCCGCTGCCGTCCGTCGTCGGCGCGAAGAGGTCCGCACCAAGTCATCACGGTCCGTGATCTCCATCCAGAAAACGCTGTTCCGGGTCGGCAGTCCACCACTCGTTGATCGCCATAGGCGGAATGATGCCGGTCATTGCCGACACTTTCGGGGAGGAATCACCGAGGCAGCCGCGTGGGCTGGCACCGGTTGGGTCAGCTCGTCGGTGTTCTCCGCTAGGTTGTGCCAGTGGCATTGAGTGACAAGCACCTTCTCGACACCCTGCAGCTCCCGTCTCGGTACGAACCGCTGGTGAAGCTGGTCGGGACCGAGGTGCTGAACCTGCTCGTTCCCCCGGCGCAGTCCACCGTTGAGCTGCTGGAAGAAGCGGGGGAGGCGATCCGGTCTCTCGGCGAGGGCCTGTTCCTCCCCGTCTACGCGAACCCTGGCACCGGCAAGACGACGCTTGCCGAGAACCTGACGGTCTTCCTGCCCAAGATGTTCACCAAGACGCTGACCTACAACGGGGCGCTGGTCTCGGACGACATGGAGAGCGCCCTCCGGGGCTTCATCCGCGACGAACTCCAGCAGGACGACTCCCGTGTGATTCCGATGAACGTGGACCACCGCGAGGACCGCCCGCCGTCGCGCGAAGAGATGAGCGAGATCAAGCGGTTCCTGCGGGCGGGGCTCGGTCAGCGCGTGCTGTTGACGTGGCCTGGAACGCGGTTGGACACGTCCGAAAAGATGGCTGAGGACTACCGGCACATCTCAGGTGTCGTGCCTCTCGATCTCCCGATCAGCGTCGACGGTCCCTCTCCTGACCGCTGGGCGCCGCTGGCCGCGCAGACCCTTCAGCTTGCCAACCAGGTCGACTCCCTCGAACACATCGTTGACCTCGATCAGTACAGGCCCACGGCGTACCCGTCGCTCGGGGACTTCCTGAAGCAGATTGCGGTGGACTTCAACCGTGAGCGGCTGAAGCTGGCACGAGCTACGCGCAAGCCCATCGAATTGACGATCTGCGTGGTCTGTGAGACCTCTGGTCACGGCATCCTGTCGAGTCTGACGTCGAGTCGGCGCTACGGCATGCTCGACCCGAGCGCGCTCCTCCAGGCCAGTGGTGAAAGCACCATCGGGCGGTGGTGGACCCAGCATCGCGGCCTGTTGGTGCAGACCATCATGACGTTGGACGCGCATATCTTCTCCATCTCGCCCCCGCTCTCGCTAGCAGTCTTCCGCCGCTACGGCCCTGAGGACGTTCGGGAAGCGCTGGAGACTTTGGACTTCGCCACGCGCACGCCTGGCGAGGTCTCGGCGTACCTCCAGCGCAGCGACCTCGGGCGTCATCTGGCGAAGGAGCTGCGTTCCGTTGGCGAGACCAGAGGTAATCCGGCGGAGGACGCCCGCATGGTGTTCGAGACCTTGGTCGAGCACGGGGGAGGGTTCCAGGGTGGCCGGGACAAGAAGCTCAACCAGGCCATCCGCGATGCGCTGAAGCATCACTTGGAGGCTAGGGGAGTTGAGGATGTCGAGGTGCGGGCCGAGACGGCGCTGCCCTTCCTGCCGAGTCTCATCCCTGACATCTCCATCGAGGCGGAGGGTGGTGCCCACTGTCTCGAGATGACCTACCGCAAAGGCGACTTCCTCACGTCTGAGAACCGGGGCACGATCGCTCGGTACTCCCTCGACAAGTTGAAGAACTACGCTCGCCAACTCGGCTGGGTGTCGGACGGGGCGTGACCCAGTAGCCCATAGCGCGGCTCCGACGATCTAGGGCGTGTTTCATATGTCAGGGGAGCCACTCGTTGATGGCGGCGATGTGGATGGTGGCTTCGTAGCGGACGGCGATCGAGACCCTGACCGACCTGGCCCGCGAGGCCGAGGCCTACCGGCAGATCTTCAACCACGTCCGACCGCATGAGACCCTCGGCCTGCACCGCCCGATCGAGGTCCACCGCAACCCGGTGCTCAGGCCGCCCATCCCACCCAGCAAGATCGAAAAGACCCAACCCTCAGGTCAAGATTCCTGAGCCAGAATCTTGACGCGGGACACGCCAACCACCCCCGGTTCCACCTGCACTTCACCCCGACCGGCTCCTCGTGGCTCAACCAAGTCGAGCGGTGGTTCGGCTTCCTCGCCGACCAAATGCTCCGCCGCGGCGCACACAAGAACGTCCAAGCCCTCGAAGCCGACATCCGCACATGGGTAAAGAACTGGAACGACGACCCCAAGCCCTTCATCTGGACCAAAACCGCCGACGAAATCCTCGACCGGAATCTGTCAACCTCGTTGGGTCAGTTGCTTGATCGGGTCAGTGGATCTGGTTCGGGTCGGTTGATCCATGTGGTTCCGGGCAGTTTCGGTGGTTCGGGGTGCTTGCGGACGAACCGTTCGGGGTTCGCTGCGTAGGCGGTGGCGAGAGTGGTGGTACGTGCCTCCCGGATGGCGTCGGCGTGGCCGTGGTGGACATCGAGCGGGGTGTGCATCCCGATCCCGGAATGGCGGTGATCGTGGTTGTACCAGCGGTAGAAGGTCACGCAGAACGCGCGGGCGTCCTCGAGGGATCCGAACCTCTGGGGGAAGTCGGGTCGGTACTTCAGGGTCTTGAACTGGGCCTCGGAGAACGGGTTGTCGTTGCTGCAGCGCGGCCGCGAGTGGGACTTGGTCACGCCGAGGTCGGCGAGCAGGAACGCGACGGGTTTCGAGGCCATCGAGGAGCCCCGGTCGGCGTGGATGGTCAGCTGCCCACGGTCGATGTTCTGCTTGGCGATCGTGTCGGCGAGCAGGCGCTCGGCCAGTTCCTTGGACTCCCGGGTGGCGACCATCCAGCCCACGGTGTAGCGGGAGTAGATGTCGATGATCGAGTACAGGTAGTAGTAGGTCCACTTCGCCGGGCCCGGCCAGTTTGGTGATGTCCCAGCTCCAGCACTGGTTCGACCCGTGGGCGACCAGCTCGGGCTTGACCCGCGGCGGGTGGGTGGCCTGACGGCGACGTTCCCGGACCTGCCCGTGCTCGGCGCGCAGCAGGCGATACATCGTGGACTCCGAGCACAAGTAGCGGCCCTCGTCGAGCAGGATCGCGTGCACCTCACCGGGCGCCAGGTCCACGAACCACGCCCGCCGACAGCGCCCGCGGCTGCGGCCTCGGCTCGCGGGCCGGTCGGGTCGGCGCCGGAGACTGGCGGTGCCACCGATAGTGCGTGGCGCGGGGTCGTCCCACCGCGGCGCAGGCGTCCTTGACCCCCACGACCGGGGCCAGCTCGGTGATCGCGTCGTCGGTCATCGCTCGCTGTCGTTCCTGCTGCTGTCGGTCGCAAGCGTGTCCAACAGAGCCGAGAGTTTTGACTGCACCTCGATCACCTTGCGGGCCTTGTCCAGCTCCGCGGCCAGCCGCTGGTTCTCCTTGCGCATCCGGGCCGCCTCACGTCGGGCCAGCTCGACTGGTCGGGGACCCGAGGACTTCGCGAGCGCGTCGAGGGCGCCCTTGTCGCGCTGCTCGCGCCACGAGCTGATCAACGAGGTGTACAGACCCTCGCGCCGCAACACCGCGCCCTTCCCGACACGATCGGCCGCCTCGTACTCGGCGAGCACGTCACGCTTGTACGCAGCGGTGTAGGTCCGCCGCCGCGCCCGCTCGGGCACCTCCGGGTCAGGAACATCGCTCACCAATCCAGACTGCCTCGAAGGCACCGACTGCGTCACTGTCGTAGTCATCAAGGGGAACTCCTTCCCCGCCCTCGAAGGCACTAATCAGGACCGTCCCGGTGCCTCATCCGAGGTTGACAGAGAGGGGACTCCCTCGCCAGATTCTGCCGACGAACTACCGGCGCAGGACACTAGCTGTGTACTGGCCTGTACAGATCCGTTGATACGGCGTAACTGGATAGGTCCGGGTTTCGGGCAGGCTGAATTGGCCGGGGGCGCGGAGTCCACGGCTGGGTGGGGTTTGCTGGCTCTTCCTACTTGAGGTGGGGGTGGGTGAGTCCGCGGCCGATGAGCAGCATGCGTAGCCGGTAGTGCTCGCGGTTGCGGAACCCGCGGGCGATTCGGCGGTGGAGCTCGATGAGGCCGTTGATC
>JBOHCZ010000055.1:0-6911 GCA_050699195.1 Streptomycetales bacterium | reverse complement strand
GCCAGGGGCGGCGCGGCCGTGGCGCTGGCGGCAGCCGTCCCGCTGGTCGCTTTCGCGATCCCGGTGGGCGCCTCGACCGCGGCCCCGCACGGCGGGAGGGACACCGTCGGGGTCGCGATGGTGCAGGGCAACGTGCCGCGCAGTGTCGACATCGAGACCGTGCGGACCGAGGCCGTGCTCAGCAACCACATCACGGCGACCAGGCAGCTCGCCGCGGACGTCCGCGGCGGGCGGGTGGCGCGGCCCGACCTGGTCATCTGGCCGGAGAACGCCTCCGACATCGACCCGCTGCGCGACCCGGCCGCCAGGGCGCGCGTCTCCGGCGCCGTCGCGGAGGTCGGGGTTCCGATCCTGGTGGGCGCGGTCGTCGAAGGTCCAGGGCCCGACCACGTGCGCAACATGGGGATCGTCTGGTGGCCGCGGACCGGGCCGGGTGCGACCTACACAAAGCGGCACCTGGTGCCTTTCGGGGAATATGTACCGTTCCGCGATGCCTTGTTGCCGTTCATCGATCGCCTGCAGCAGATTCCCCGTGACTTCCACGCGGGGCAACGCGTCGGGGTCCTGCAGGTCGGCCCTGCGCGGGTGGGGGACGTCATCTGC
Source organism: Streptomycetales bacterium (assembly GCA_050699195.1). Classification (GTDB taxonomy): domain Bacteria; phylum Actinomycetota; class Actinomycetes; order JBOHCZ01; family JBOHCZ01; genus JBOHCZ01. The sequence goes on along the minus strand of JBOHCZ010000055.1, from coordinate 6,308 downwards.
TTCGAGGTCGCCTACGACGGGGCGGTCCGCGACGTGGTGACCGCCGGAGCGCGTGCGATCGTCGTGCAGACCAACAACGCGACCTACGGCGGCACCAGCCAGCCCGAGCAGCAGCTGGCGATCGAACGGCTGCGCGCCGTCGAGCACGGGCGTTCGGTGCTCGTGGCGGCGACGAGCGGCATCAGCGCCATCGTCGCCCCCGACGGGGGGGTCATGGCGCAGTCCCAGGAGTTCACCCGCGACACGCTCGTCGCGCAGGTCCCGTTGCGCGACTCCCTCACGCCGGCGGACCGGGTCGGAGCGCTCCCCGAATGGGTGATCGCGCTGGCCGGGCTGCTGGCCTGCGCCGGCCGGGGCCTCACCACCGTTCGCTCGACCGTCGAAAGCAGCGACCGAGGAGGGTCCAGGGCGTGACCGAACGGGCAGGCGTGGGCGACGTGGGCGACGTGGGCAGGGTGCTCGTCATCCTCCCGACCTACAACGAAGCCGAGAACCTGGGGTCGCTGGTCGCCCGTATCCGTGCCGCACTGCCGCAGGCCGACCTGCTCGTCGCCGACGACAGCAGTCCGGACGGCACAGGCGCCGTGGCGGAGGAGCTCGCCCGCGCCGACGACCACGTGCAGGTCCTGCACAGGCCGCGGAAGGAGGGGCTCGGCGCCGCCTACCGCGCCGGATTCCGCTGGGGTCTGCAACGCTGCTACGACGTGCTGGTCGAGATGGACGCCGACGGGTCGCACCGGCCGGAAGAGCTGCCCCGGCTGCTGGCCGCGCTGCCGGACGCCGACCTCGTCATCGGCTCACGGTGGACGCCCGGGGGGCGGGTGGTCGACTGGCCGGCGTTCCGGCAGGCGCTCTCACGGGGGGGCAACACCTACGCGCGGATCGTGCTCGGCCTGCCAGTACGGGATGCGACGGGCGGCTACCGGGCGTTCCGGCGGGCTACTCTTGAGGGGATCGGACTTTCCGGTGTCGCGTCGCAGGGCTACTGCTTTCAGGTGGACGTCGCCTGGCGTGCCGTGCATGCCGGCTACCGGGTCGTGGAGGTCCCCATCACCTTCGTGGAGCGGGAGCGCGGCGTGAGCAAGATGAACCCGGGCATCGTGGCGGAGGCGCTGTGGCGCGTGACCATGTGGGGTGTCACCCGCCGCCTCGCCCAGCTCCGTGAACGGAAGGCGACCTGATGCCGCTGCTGCTCTTCGCCGGGTTCCTCGTCGTCCCGATCCTCGAGCTCTACGTCATCCTGCGGGTCGGCGGCCTCATCGGCGCTCTGCCGACTGTCGTGATGCTGCTCGCCGTCAGCATGGTGGGGGCGTGGATCGTCAAGCGCGAGGGGCGCAGAGCGTGGCGGGCGCTACGGGACGCCCTGGGGACGGGCCGCCTGCCCAGCCGTGAGCTGGCCGACGGCGCGTTGGTGCTGATCGGTGGGACGCTGCTGCTCACGCCGGGGTTCCTGACCGACATCGCGGGTTTCGTGTTCGTCCTGCCGGTAAGCCGTCCGCTGGTGCGGCGCCTGCTGGCTGGTCTGCTCTCGAGCCGGCTGCTGGCCCGGACCCCGCTCGGCCAAGCCGTACGTGCAGGACGCTCGGGCCGGTCAGGCCGCACCCCGTCTGCCAGGCAGGCGTCCGGGCGCGTCGTACCCGGACAGGTCGTCGACGAGGCCCCACCCGGCCGGGACCGCGAACCCTGACCCCTCCGAGAGGGCCTGGAGTCCAGCCCGCCCAGCTCTCGTACGGGAAGCCCGGGCCGCATCGCCGGGGGGACGCGACACGACCCGGGGTCGACGGGACGCGACGACTCGGGCGCCCGCCCGCTAGGCACTCTTGCGGTGATCGCCCCGCTTGGTCCTCTCCCCGGAGCGCAGGGCGGCCAGCCGCTCTTCAAGAACCGCCTCGAGATCCTCCCGGGAGCGGCGCTCCATGAGCATGTCCCAGTGCGTGCGCGGCGGCTTGGCCCGCTTCTCCTCAGGTGGCTGCCCCTGGTCCTGGAGGGCCTTGGCGCTGCACACGCGGCATTCCCACGTCGTAGGGATCTCGGCCTCGACCGAGAACGTGACTTCGAAGCGGTGGCCCTGGGCGCAGACGTACTCAACGCTTTGCCGTGGGGCCAGATCGACGCCACGGTCCGTCTCGTAGCTCGTGGCACCCAGGCGGGTTCCGCGGAGTGCTCGCTCGCTCATGAATCGTGCCTCCCGGGCTCGTGGCCCTCGTAAAGCCGTGCTGCTGCCATGCCTAACGTTCGGTAACGTCACGAGATTCCCGGCTTAGGCCGAAGGAGGGAGCAGCCAGGGGAGCGCCGCGCGGCTGCGCCCGACGTGTGCGCCCCGGCCCTCGGTTACACCTTCTGCGGCGCGACATTGCCCACCGCGGCGATGCCGCGCCTGACCGGGACGGTGAGAAGGGCGATGAACCCCAGCACGAAGAACACCACAAGAGACAAGATCGCGGCACGGTAACTCCCGGTGAGCTGGAAGGTGAGCCCGAACAGGAGGGTGCCGATCCAGCTGGTACCTCGGTCGCTGATCTCGTAGAGGCTGAAGTACTCGGCCTCCTTGCCCACAGGTACGAGCTGGGCGAACAGCGAGCGGGACAGCGCCTGGCTGCCGCCGAGCACCAGCCCGATAGCCGCCGCCAGGACGTAGAAGAACACCGGCCGCTCGGGGGGCAGCGCGTAGCCGAGCGCAACCGCCGCGGTCCACGCGACCAGCGTGGCCAGCACGGTGGTTTTCGCGCCGTACGTCCCGGCGAGCCGGCCCAGCAGCAGCGCCCCCGCGAAGGCGAGGAACTGCACCATGAGCACCGCTGTGATCAGGGTGCTCTGGTCGAGTCCGAGCTCTTCGCTGCCATAGACGGTGGCGAGTGCGATGACGGTCTGGATGCCGTCGTTGTAGAGCAGGAACGCGCCGAGGAAGGCCAGGGTGATGGGGAAGCCGCGGGCCTGCCGCAGGGTGCTGGTCAGCTGTTGGAACGCGGCGCCAAGCAGCGACGTCCCCGGCGTGATCGGCGAGGCGGGGCGCCCGGGGCGCAGCGCGGCAAGCGGGACCAGGGTGAACAGCGCCCACCACGCGCCCGCCGAGAGCATGCTGATCCGCGCCGCGTCCCCGGCCGAGAGCCCGAACGAGGCATGCGATTGGAACAGCGCGAGATTTGCGGCCAGCAGCAGGCCGCCGCCGAGATAGCCCGCCGCCCACCCGCGCGAGGACACCCCGTCCCGTTCGTCGGGTGTCGCGATCTCGGGCAGGAAGGAGTGGTAGATCGCCGCCGCGAGCGAGAAGGCGACGTTGGCGATGACCAGCAGCGCACCGCCGAGCAGGTAGCGCTCGCCCTCGACGAGGTAGAGCCCCATCGTGCACACCGCGCCGACATAGGACCAGCAGGCCAGCAGGGTGCGCTTGGCGCGCGTGCGGTCGGCGATCGCACCGACGATCGGGAGCAGCAGCACCGAGAGCAGGACGGAGGCGGAGATGGCGTAGGGGAAGAACGACCCGGCGCGGACCGGGATGCCAAGGGGGTGGACCAGCTGGTCCGGGCCTGCGGCCTGCTGAGTCACGTTGGTGAGGTAGGGCCCGAGGAAGACGGTGACGACGGTGGTCGAGAAGGCCGAGGCCCCCCAGTCGTAGACGTACCAGCCGCGCTGCTGACGCCGGCGCTCCCGCGCCTGGATCTCACCGATCGGGATGTCGTCCACGCTGGTCTCCTGGGATAGGGGCGTGGGCCGGGGCCGTCAGCCGCGTTCCCCTTGCAGGCGGCTGCGCAGCGCGCCGAGACGCTCCGGGAGCGGCCGCCACCCCGGGTCGCTCAGCAGCGCGACGTTGGCCTCGGCGATGGTCCGGGCGATGCTGCGGGTGAGGCCCCGGGCACGCAGCGGAAGGCCAGGGGGCGTCCGGGTGCCGTCGCCGCGGTGGTTACCTGCGACGCTCACCCAGAGGGCGTCGACCCGCGGCCGGACGATCGATGCGCGCACGGTCAGCCAGCGTCGCACAGCGGTGAGGGTCTGCGGATCGAGCTGGTGGCGCACCCGGTGCGGGGGCTTGCGGGAGCCGGGGGGCGCCTCCTCCATGACGATGGTGCCCGCGTCGAGGTCGAGATCGTCGACAGCCGTCACGGCGAGGGCGCCGGTACGGGCCGAGACGTCCAGGGCGACCGCGAGGACGGCGGCGTCCCGGACGCGCCGCGGCGGCCACCCGGAACTGGCCCGCTCCTCCAGGAAGCCGCGCAGGGAGGACAGCTGAAAGCCGGGCGGCGGGGGCTCGGGTTCGGGAGCCGGCGGCACCTCCAGGGCGGGGGAGCCCAGCCCAGCCGCGTGTGCCAGCGCGCGCAGGCAGTTGATGCGGACGCGGATACTGGCGTCGCTACTCGTCGGGCGCGCGCTCGCCCGGCTGCGCAGCAGCCCTGCACGCGCGGCGCGCAGGTAGGTGTCCGCAGCTGCTGCGTCGGTGAGCATGTCCCGGGGGGGCGGCAACTGACCGCCGGCATGTCCGAGGCGCAGCTCGCCGGCCACCCATCTCAGCTGGCGGGCGAGAGCGTCACTCGCGTCCCGCGCCGCGATGGTGAGGCAGGTTTCGAGGTCGAATCGCTCCACCCGACGAAGATAACAGGCCGGCAGGTCTACGAATCCCAAACTTCCGTCCGCAACCGGTCACCCGGACCGGTACAAACCGTAACCACAGCATCGGCACGAACAAGAGGACGGGAACATTTGGCGGCGCCGTGCGTTGGCATTTATGTCGTACCGCGATCCGGATGGTTGTGCCTGAAGGCTGAGTGAGCTTGCGTGCAGGGTGACTCACGGCCAGGCGAAAGGAGGGAGAGCCATGTCGCGCACCGCGCTCAGCGCATCCGTCGCCAGCGGGCCGGGTGCGTTTGACGAGCTGCTTGAGCGCGGACGGGACCAGGGCAGGCTCTCCTTCGAGGAGGTCCGCCACGCGCTCGAGGAGGCGGGCATCAGCCCTGCCGAGGGCAGGGTGGTGCTGCATCGGCTCAACGAGGAGGGCGTGCGTCTGGTCGTCGAGGCCGACGTCGCCACCGGGCCGGCTGCCGAGCAGGTGCTGCGGGAGCGCGAGGAGGAGATCGACCTCGACGAGCCCTCCACGGAGGGCGCCGACTCGGTACGCGCCTATCTCAACGAGATCGGACGTACCCCGCTGCTGACCGCCGAGGAGGAGGTCGACCTCGCCAAGCGCATCGAGGCCGGTCTCTACGCGGAGGAGAAGCTGCGTCGAGCCACCCGCGACAGGGACCGCCTCACTGCCCCGCGGCGCCGCGAGCTGGAGGCGCTCGCCGCCGACGGTGGCCGGGCCAAGGATCACATGCTCAGGGCTAACCTGCGCCTGGTGGTGTCGGTGGCGAAGAAGTTCGGCAACCGCGGTGCCCCCTTCCTCGACGTCGTGCAGGAGGGCAACCTCGGGCTGATCCGGGCCGTGGAGAAGTTCGACTACACCAAGGGCTACAAGTTCTCCACCTACGCCACGTGGTGGATCCGCCAGGCGATCCAGCGGGGACTCGCCGACTCGGCGCGCACCGTCCGCCTGCCGGTCCACGTGCTCGAGCAGCTGTCCAAGCTGGGCCGGGTGGAGCGCGACATCCACCAGCGCCACGGCCGCGAGCCGACCACCGATGAGCTCGCCGAGGCGCTGGGGCGCACGCCGGACCAGGTCGAGCAGCTGCTGCGCAGCTCCCGGCAGCCGATCAGCCTCGAGACGCCGGTGGGCGAGGACGGCGACACCCGGGTCGGCGATCTCATCGAGGACATCGACGCGACCGGGGCCTCGGACGTGGTCGAGCACGAGCTGATGCTCGACCAGCTCAGGTCGACGCTCGCGACCCTGCCGCAACGGGAGGCCTCCATCATGGCGCTGCGCTTCGGTCTGGCCGACGGCCGGCCGCGCACCCTCGATGAGGTGGGGCGTACGTTGGGGCTCACCCGGGAGCGCATCCGCCAACTGGAACGCGAGGCGTTGGCCAAGCTCCGCCACCCCAGCCGCACCGAGCGGTTGCTCGACTACGTCAGCTGAGGGCGGTCCGGCGGCCCCCGGGCGGGGTCGGTCTGTGGTACCGCGAGTTCGACCAGATATCCGACGACCAGGTGATCACCCTTCTGCGGCGAGCGGCTCAACTGCGGGGGAGGGATGTTCATCGACCTTTCTGGTCGTTGCAATCTGTACTGAAATCGAGATCGACTTTGATGGCTCTTCCTACTTGAGGTGGGGGTGGGTGAGTCCGCGGCCGATGAGCAGCATGCGTAGCCGGTAGTGCTCGCGGTTGCGGAACCCGCGGGCGATTCGGCGGTGGAGCTCGATGAGGCCGTTGATC
>JBOHCZ010000054.1:0-7137 GCA_050699195.1 Streptomycetales bacterium | reverse complement strand
GTGTCGGAGCGCAAGCACCTGCGCCTGCGCCCGCTGCTGACCGTCTGCTGCGTCGGCATGGTGGCCTGCCTGTTCCTGATGTCGCTGCCGATCTTCCCCGTGCTGCTCGTCGCCCTCGTGCTGTTCTTCACGCTGGACGGGGGGCTGGCGGTGGCCTTCGACATGCTCATCATCAAGTACCTGCCCGCCCACGCGATCGGCCGTACGGCCGGCATCTCGCGGCTGATCCACGGCATCCCCGTGGTGGCGGCGCCCCTGACGATCCCGCTGATGGTCTCGGCCATGGGTGCCACGGCCACGTTCGCCGTGCTGGCGCTGTTCGGGCTGGTATCGGTCGGATGGCTGTTCCGCCTGTGGACGCTCTGGCGGGAGGACGACACCCCCGCACGTATCGCTCACGCCGAACCCGTGCGTTCCGAGTCGCCCGGAGGGTGCTAGATGCGCGTCATCCATGTGCGGTCCACAGCGCGGCCCGGCCACGAGGGTCACGCGGCTCCGATCACTCACGTCGAGTTCCGCGCCGACGGCCGTCGGCTGGCCACGTCGTCCTACGACGGCACCGTGATCGTCTGGGACACCTGCGACCCCGGCCGGCCGCGGCAGCTGTGCCGGCTCCCCCACCGGCGTCTCGTCAACGCGTCGGCCTGGAACCCGGTCCACCCGGACCTGCTGGCGACCGCCTCCGCCGACAAGACGGTGGCCGTGTGGAGCGTCGCGGAAGGGCAGGCCCCCGCCGTACGCGCCACCCTCGCCCGGCACACCGACGACATCAACAGCGTGGCCTGGATGCCCGACGGCGAGCGGCTCATCTGCGTCTCGGAGGACGGCCGGGCCAGTCTGTGGGACGCGGCTGGAGGCCGGTTCCTCGAGGCGATCGCCGCACACGCCGCCCACTGCATGATGGTCTCCGTGTCCGCCGCGGGGCTGGTCGCCACCGTAGGAGAGGACGGCATGGTGGCCGTGCGGCGCGCCGATGCCGGCCGAGACCCCGCAGCCGGGCCGGACACCCGCGCGGACGGAGCGGACGCACCCGACGGGGTCCCGACTCGCCCCGTGACACGGCGGTACGGGTGCTCGGTCGAGGGCTGTGCCTGGTCGCACTCCGGGGAGATGCTCGCGATCACCCGCGACGACGGGGTCGTCGATGTCCTGTCCCCTGGCCTGGCGGAGATCCTCTCCGTACCGGTGTCGTCGTCGGCGGCCCGCAGCGTCGCGTGGGCGCCCGACGATCGATCGCTCGTCGTCGGCGGTTACGACGGCGCCGTTCACGTCCTCGACCTGGCGGGCGCGCCCACCGGGCGCTTCGACGACCCGAGGGCGTGGCCCCGGTCGGTCTCCACCGCCGGCGCGCTCGCCGCCGTCGGCAGCTTCTGGTCCACGCCCCACATCCTGGAGCTCTCGAGCCTGCGTCCGGTCGCTTCGCCCGCCGTGGGCGCGTTCGGACCCAACGCGATGGCCGTGCGGGGGGAGTCCCTGCTCGTCGGCTGCGACACCGGCACGGTGCTGGCCGTCGACCTGCGTGCCCTCGAGGCGGCCGGGCCACGCGTCAGGCTCCTCGAGCTGGCCGGCAGTCCGATCCTGTCGCTGGCCGTGGCAGGCGATGAGGTGTACGCGGGCACCTATTCCGGCCAGGTCATCCGCTACGACGGGGCCGCCAGGCACAGCGAGCGGTTCGGTGCTCCGCTGCCCTCCCTTTTGTGCCAGGGCGCCGCTGTCGTGGCGGGCACCTACAACGGCGAGTTGCTGACGCTCGAGCCGGGCAGCCTGGCGTTGCGCGAGCGGGCGCGGCTGCACGACGGCTCCGTCAAGTCGATGGCCGCGTTCGACGCGACCTCCTTCGTCTCCTGCGCCACGGACCGGACCGTGACGCTGCGCGACGGCTCGGACCGCAACGCCTCAGCCGCCGTGCTGTGGGAGCACGGGAACCTCGTCAACGCGGTGGCGTCGCTTGGGGGCTCGGTCATCGCGAGCGCCTCGCGCGACCACACGGTCAAGGTCGGCCGCGTGGCACGGGAACCTGATGGCACCCCGCGTGTCCAGCAGGTGCAGACCCTCATCGGACCCGACGAGTCGGTCAAGTGCGTCGGCCTGCTCGGCACCCGGGACGCCCCGGTCGTCCTCGCGGGCTCGTACGACTTCGGGCTGTACGTGTGGCGGGTGCGGTGGGACGACAGCACGGCGACGCCGCTGCTCGGCAACGTCCTCGCCACGTTCGAGCAGGGACTGTCCTGCATCTGCCGGGTGGACGACACCACGTGCGCCGTCGCCGGCTGGGACGGCCGGATCCTGCTCGTCACGACATCGGGGGGCGAGGACCACGCCGTCACCCTCACCGCGGACCTCGCGGTGAGCGACCTGCTCGGGGCCGCCGCTCCAGAGGTCCCGGTGTCCGCATGACCCGCGCGAACACCCCGAACGGGCAGCGGGCCGCGGTGCGCGCGCGGGTGCCGATCACGCTGTCCAGGGCGGGCGCCGGGCGGGCCGAGCTGGTCACGTTCGACGCCCTGGGCGACCCGCGTGAACACCTCGCGTGCGTGCTGCCGCCGCTGGCGGACCCGCCGCTGGTGCGCGTGCACAGCGAGTGCCTCACCGGCGACCTGCTCGGTTCCACACGCTGTGACTGCGGCCCGCAGCTCGACGAGGCGCTGCGGGCCCTGGCGAGCGACGGCGGCATCCTGCTCTACCTGCGGCAGGAGGGCAGGGGCATCGGGCTGTACAACAAGCTCGACACCTACCTCCTCCAGGACCGCGGCGTCGACACCTTCCACGCCAACGAGCTCATCGGGCGCGGCGCCGACGAGCGGGAGTACGGCGTTGCCGCCGAGATGCTGACAGCGCTGGGCATCTACCGGGTCCGCCTGCTCACCAACAACCCCGACAAGGCCCGGCAGCTGCGGCACCACGGCATCGAGATCGTCGACGTGCGGTCCACCAAGGTGCACCTCAACCCGGACAATGTGCGGTACCTGCGGGCCAAGGCCGAGATCGGTGGGCAGCTGCCGCTCATCCGGCCCGACGGTGCGATCGATCGGATGAGTGTCGGAGAGGGCCGATGAGCACGCCGCATTTCGAGGAGCACGCGGAGATCACCGCCATCGGCCCGCTGCCCACGGGGATCGCGTCGCTCGCGGGTTACGACGGCGCGGCGGTCGCCAAGCTCGTGGAGGATCCCGGGGCGCCGCGCGACACCCGGCTGGCGGCCGGCGGCCTGCTCGCCCTGTGGGGCGACCCGCGCATCGGCATGGTGCCGACGCTGCTCCGCATCCCGGGCGGGGACGTGGAGACCGGGTTGCCCCCCGACTCGGTGCCCGCGGTCGTGCAGCGCTGGGCGCACGTCGGGGTCGAGGCGTCGTGGATCGAGAAGGAGACGCCCGCGTACCTCAGTCGGCTCGCCGACTTCTGGATCGGCGGCTATCCGGTCACCAACTCCCAGTACCGCGACTTCCTCGCCGCGACCGGCCACCGAGGGCGTCCGAGCACGTGGTACCTGGGGGCCTACCCCTGGGAGAGGGCCAACCATCCGGTGTGCGGGGTCACGCCCGGCGATATCGACGCCTACCTCGGATGGCTGTCCGAGCGCAGCGGGCACCGCTACCGCCTGCCGACGGAGGCGGAGTGGGAGCACGCCGCCAAGGGCTTCGACGGCCTGGAGTTCCCCTGGGGGCAGGAGTTCGACCCGACGGTCACGAACACCCGGGAGTCGGGCATCCACGCCACGACGCCGGTCGGCATGTTCCCCGCGGGGAACTCCCCGTTCGGGGTCGCCGACATGGGAGGCAACGTCGAGGAGTGTGTCGCCGACTGGTACGCCCCCTACCCGGGCGGTCCCGACATCTCGGACCACCTCACGGCGGCCCTCGGGCGCTACCGGATCACCCGGGGTGGGAGTTTCTCGCGGTTCGGCGACCTGGCGAGGACCCGGCGGCGGCACGGCACCTTCCCGAGTCCGCTCTACCCGGCGGGGTTCCGCGTCGCGTCGAGCGCCCCGCCTCCGGGGGCCTGACGTGCGGCGGCGCGGTGGAGCTCTGCCCAGGTCGCCTTGCCGGTGTCGGTGAGCCGCACCCCCCAGCGGTCGCTCAGGTGCTCGACGACGGCGAGGCCGCGGCCGTGCTCGTCGTCGGTCGCGGGGTGCGCGCGGTGGGGTAGCCGGCCGCCCGGGTCGAACACCTCGATGACCAGGCGGGTCAGCGTGGCGTACACGCGGAGGAGTGCGGGCGCCGGGGCGTGCGAGAGCGCGTTCGTCGTGAGCTCGCCCGCCACCAGGGCGGCCTCGCCCACGAGGCCGGTGAGCCCGGCGCGGCTGGCCACGTCCGAGGCGGCGCCGCGAGCTCTGCGGACGTCCTCAGCGGAGGTGACCTCCACGCTGGCGGCCGCGACCGGCGTCACGTCGGGTGTGAACCGCACGAGCAGCAGCGCCACGTCGTCGTCGTGACCCGCTCTGCGATCGAGGTCGTCGAGAACACGGTCGACGACCTCGTCGAGCGGACGGCAGCCGTCCAGATGCCGGGTCAGGCTGTCGCTGAGCCGCTCGATCCCGTCGTCGATGTCGGTTTGACGGTCCTCCACCAGGCCGTCGGTGAACAGCGCGACCGTCGCTTTCGCGGGCAGCGGGACGGCGACCTCGCCGACCTTGCCGGTGTGCAGGCCGAGCGGCGCGCCGGGGTCGGTGTCGATGCGGCTGGACATGCCGTCGGGCGTGATGATCAGCGGCGGAAGATGCCCCGCCACGGCGATCCTGAGGAGCCCGTCGTGGGGCTCGAAGGTGGCGTAGAGGGCGGTGGCGAACTCCACGATGCCCTCCTCCTGGCGCACCGTCGAGAGTAGCTCCGCGAGCTGCCCGTCGAGCAGCCGCAGGGAGTCGACGGCCGGCAGGTCGGCGCTGGCGGCGGTACGCAAGGCGGTGCGGAGTTGACCCATGATCGCCGCCGCGTGCACCCCGTGCCCTGCGACGTCCCCGACGCCGAATCCCATCCGCCCCGCACCGAGGTCGATGGCGTCCCACCAGTCGCCGCCGACCTCGACGGCCGACCCGCCTGCGACGTACCGTGCGGCGACCTCGAGACCGGCGATCTGACGGGGGTAGGGGGGAAGCAGCGCGCGCTGGAGGGTCAGCGCGGTCCGGCGCTCCCTCTGGTAGGCCCGCGCCTGGGCGACGGCGGGTGCGGCGCGCCTCGCCACCTCCGTGAGGAACACGCTGTCCTGGTCGGTGAACGGGGCCCCTACGCCGCGGGTCATCAGCGCGATCGCGCCGACGACGTCGTCGGCGACCCGCATGGGGACAGCCACCAGGCTGCGCATGCCGATGCCGAGCAGCCATTCGACCAGCCTCGGGTCGGTGCTCCAGCGGGCCGCCGTGTCCGCGTCGACCGGGGCGATCACCGGTTGGTGCGAGAGTAGCGCCTGCACCACCGGATGGCTTCGGGTACGGCTTTCGGCTATCGGCGCGGGCCCGCCCATGACCTTGACGCTGGCGTCGACGGCGACCGCGACTCGCTTGATGAGATCGGCCGGCATCCGCCGGTCGTCGGCACCGTCCCGGCGCACTGCGGCGAGCAGATCAGGGTCGACCAGGTAGACGGCGGCGGCGTCGCCGAGCTCGGGGACGAGCGCGTCGGCGAAGCGGCTCAGCGCGGACTCGAGGTCGAGCGCCCCCGCCACCACGTCGGACACCTGGGACAGCACCGCGAGACGGGCGGCGGACTGCCGGGACAGCGCCTTGTCGGTCGCGTCCACGGCGATCAGGGCGATCCCCCATGGCGTGCCGTCCCGCTCGCAGATCGGTACGCACGTGCAGTTCACCGCCGTCGCCGCGGCGGCGTGGGCGGGGTCGCGGAGCAGCCGGACGCCGGTCAGGGTGACCGGCTCTCCGTGCTGCCACGCGCGGGCGAGCAACGCGAGGACGTCTTCCGCCAAGTCGGGAAAGGCCTGATTTACGGGCAGCAATTGCGGACGGGCGCCCAGCAGCGAGACGCTGGCTTCGTTCTGGTACACCAGCTGGTGTGCGGGTCCCGACAGCATGAGGGTCGGCTCGGCGACCGCATCGAAGGCATGCCGCAGCGACCACCCGGCGGAATCGGCGAGCCGCAGGGAGTCGGATTCCGCCGTCCGTTGGACCGTGGCGGCCCTGGAGTCGGGGGACAACGACCAGGTGCGGCCGGGGGGGCCGGTTCCCATGGCTCTGGACCCTAACGGACAACCGTTCTCCCGAGGAGGGTTTGACGAGCGATTATTGGGTTACTGAGAGTCACTAGTGTCGCGCTCGAAAAGTAACTTTCTGTCTGAGATACTGGGGTATGCGAACTGCTGCGCCGCTGGTATTGCGTGATGGTGAAGAGGCGGAGTTGCGTCGGATAGCGTCGGCCCGGAGTGTTTCGGCGGGGCTGGCCCGTCGGGCGCGGATCGTGCTGCTGGCTGCCGCGGGGTTGCCGCATACCGAGGTGGCGAAGCGGACGGGCAGCTCGGTGCCGACGGTGCGGTTGTGGCGCAGCCGCTATAGCCGGGCTGGGATCAAGGCGCTTCAGGATGCGCCGAGGTCGGGCCGTCCGCGCAGCGTGGAGGAAGTCAAGATCGTGGTCCGTACGCTTCAGCCACCGCCGAGGCGGCTGGGGGTCACCCACTGGTCGAGCCGGCTGTTGGCCAAGGAGCTGAAGGTGGCGCCGTCGACGGTGGTGGAGGTGTGGCGGTCCTATGGGCTCCAGCCCTGGCGGAAGGACAATTTCAAGTTCTCCACCGATCCGCAGTTGGAGGCCAGGGTCCGGGATGTGGTCGGGTTGTATTTGAATCCTCCCGAGGGCGCGATCGTGCTGAGCGTGGATGAAAAGTCCCAGTGCCAGGCACTGCAGCGGTCCCAGCCGATCCTGCCGCTGCGGCCGGGGATCCCCGAGCAGCAGACCCACGACTACATCCGGCACGGGGTGACCACGCTGTTTGCCGCGCTGGAGGTGGCCACCGGCAAGGTCACCGCGGATGCCTGCTACCCCCGCCATCGCCACCAGGAGTTCCTGCGCTTCCTGCAGAAGATCGACAAAGCGCATCCGACGGGCGAGCTGCACATCGTGGTGGACAACTACGCAGCCCACAAGCATCCCAACGTCAAAGCGTGGCTGGCCACCCACCCCAGGATCACCCTGCACTTCA
>JBOHCZ010000053.1:0-14547 GCA_050699195.1 Streptomycetales bacterium | reverse complement strand
GCTCGACGCCCGCGCTCCGTCCTCCCGGTGGGAACGCTGGCGCGACCGGCTCGCCGCGCTGCGCAGCCCGGCCGCCTACTTCCACAACGCGCTGTTCACGCTGGTGCACGCGGAGCTGCCGAACCGGGACGCCCGGCTGCGTACACTGCTCGCCGACTGCGTTGCCGACACGCTGCGGCTGGGCCCCGCGACCGGCCGGGAGATCCCCGCCGGCCCGGCGGCGTCGCCGCCGACACGCGCTCGCGGGTAGCCAGCTCGACCCCAGGCCGCGATCGAGAGGGAACGCAGTCGTGAGGCCGCGGCCGCTGGCAGCTCATGTGCGGGGCGGCCCCAACTCAGCCGGACAGTCTCCTCCTCGCGCACCCGCGATGCCGTACGGGACCTGTCGCAGCGGCCGGCGTACGTGGTGCCTCAGAGGCCGCCGCTGCCATTCAGGACAAATCACACGGTGGCTATCCTTGTGTCGGATCCGGACAGCGCGGTCCGCCCGCCGTTCGCCTCCCCTCTCCAGGAGCCGCCTCGATGACCGCTGACGCGCCGGGGGACCAGCACGCCCCGGACGACCGGCACGACGACCAGGCTGACGACCAAGCACAGCTGCGGGCCGACATCCGGCGCCTCGGCAACCTGCTCGGCGAGACGCTCGTACGGCAGGAGGGCGAGGAGCTCCTGCACCTGGTCGAGCGCATCCGCGCACTCACGAAGGCGGACGGCGCGCTGGCGGCCGCCCTGCTCGGCGACATCGACGTCCGCACCGCTATCCGGCTGGTGCGGGCCTTCTCCGCGTACTTCTACCTGGCGAACATCACCGAGCAGGTGCACCGGGGCCGCGAGCTGCGCAGGCTGCGGCAGGGTAAGGGGAGCTGGCTCTCCCAGGCCGCCGACCGCATCGAGGCCGCCGGCGTGCAGCGCGCCGAGCTCACCGTGGCGGCCCGCCGGCTGGCGGTGCGCCCGGTCTTCACCGCCCACCCGACCGAGGCCGCGCGCCGTACCGTGCTGACGAAGCTGCGCCAGGTCGCCGACCTGCTGGAAGACGCCGTGCTGCAGCCGGCCAGCGAGAGACGCCTGGACCGGGATCTCGGCGAGGTCATCGAGGCGCTCTGGCAGACCGATGAGCTGCGGGTGGCCCGGCCGGTGCCCGCCGACGAGGCCCGCAACGCCGTCTACTACCTCGACGAACTCCACACCGAGGCGGTCGCCGGCGTGCTCGAGGAGCTCACGGACGAGCTCGACCGGATCGGCGTGGAGCTGCCCGTCGACGCCCGGCCGCTGTCCTTCGGCACCTGGATCGGCGGCGACCGGGACGGCAACCCCAACGTGTCCCCCGGTATCACGCTCGAGATCCTCGAGCTGCAGAGCGAGCACGCGATCCGCAACACGCTCGGCATCGTCGACGGGCTGCGCCAGAGCCTGTCCACGTCGGCGCGGATCTCCGGCGCCAACGCGGAAATGGTGCAGAGCCTGCAACGGGATCTCGAGACGCTGCCCGAGGTGGAGCCGCGCTACAAGCGCCTCAACGCCGAGGAGCCCTACCGCCTGAAGGCCACCTGCATCCGCCAGAAGCTGCTCAACACCCGGCGGCGCATCGCGTCCCGCGGCCGGCACGAGCCGGGGCGCGACTACCTGGGCACCCCCGAGCTGCTGGCCGACCTGCGCATGATGCGGGACTCGCTGCTCGACCACCGGGGTGAGCTGATCGCCCGGGGCGCGCTGGAGCGGGCGATCCGCACCGTCGGGGCGTTCGGGCTGCTGCTCGCGACGATGGACATCCGGGAGCACGCGGAGGCCCATCACCAGGTGCTCGCGCAGCTCTTCGACCGGCTCGGCGAGGGCCGGCTCGGCGGGCCACACCGGCCCTACGGCGAACTCTCCCGCGACGAACGGTGCCGGCTGCTGGCGGCCGAGCTCGCGGGCCACCGGCCGCTAGCCCCCAGTCCCCCGCCGCTGGACGGGGCGGCCGCACGTACCTTCGCGGTGTTCGGGACCGTGGGGCAGGCGCTCACCGACTACGGGCCCGAGGCGATACAGAGCTACATCGTCTCCATGTGCAGGGGCGCCGACGACATCTTCGCCGCGGCCCTCCTCGCCCGGGAGGCGGCGCTGATCGACCTGCACGCCGGTGTCGCCCGCATCGGGTTCGTCCCGCTGCTGGAGACGGCCGAGGAGCTGCGGCACGCCGACACCGTGCTGGAGGCGCTGCTGAGCGATCCCTCGTACCGGCGCATCGTCGCGCTGCGCGGCGACCTCCAGGAGGTGATGCTCGGCTACAGCGACTCCAACAAGGCCGCCGGGATCACCACCTCGCAGTGGGAGATCCACCGCGCGCAGCGGCGGCTGCGCGACACGGCGCTGCGCCACGGCGTGAAGCTTCGGCTCTTCCACGGCCGGGGCGGCACGGTCGGGCGCGGTGGCGGACCGACCCACGAGGCCATCCTCGCCCTGCCCCCGGGTGCCCTGGACGGGGAGATCAAGCTCACCGAGCAGGGCGAGGTGATCTCCGACAAGTACCTGCTGCCGACGCTCGCGAGGGAGAACCTCGAGCTCACGCTGGCCGCCGCGCTCGAGGCCACGGTGCTGCACAAGACCCCCCGGCAGAGTGACGACGCGCTGGCGGCGTGGAGTGCCGCGATGGACGTGGTCTCGGAGTCCGCCTACCGGGCCTACCGGGGGCTGGTCGAGGACCCCGACCTGCCGGAGTACTTCCGCGCCTCGACGCCCGTCGACCAGCTCGCACACCTCTACATCGGCTCCCGGCCCGCCCGCCGCCCGGACAGCGGAGAGGGCCTCGAGGGGCTGCGGGCGATCCCCTGGGTGTTCGGCTGGACGCAGTCGCGGCAGATCGTGCCCGGTTGGTACGGCGTGGGGTCCGGGCTCGCGGCTGCCCGGGAGGCCGGACTCGGGGACACCCTCGACGCGATGGCGCTGGAGTGGCACTTCTTCCGCAACTTCCTGTCCAACGTCGAGATGACGCTGGCCAAGACCGACCTGCGGATCGCCCGGCACTACGTAGAGTCGCTGGTCGACCCGCGGCTGCAGCACGTCTTCGCGCGGATCGCGGACGAGTACGACCGGACGGTCGCCGAGCTGCTCCGCCTCACCGGCGAGCGGGGGCTGCTCGGCGCCAACCCGGTGCTCGGGCGCACGCTGCGGGTACGGGACGCCTACCTGGACCCGATCAGCTACCTGCAGGTGTCGCTGCTACGGCGGCTGCGGACCACCGACGAGCCCGACCCGCTGCTGCAGCGCGCCATGCTGCTCACGATCAACGGGGTGGCCGCCGGGCTGCGCAACACCGGCTGACCCGGCTGAGCCCGGGCCACCGGAATCTGACCGCTGTGCCCGGCTACCGGTGGTAGATGTTCTGCGCCGCCTCCAGGCCATCGACCAGCAGTGCCTCGACGGCGTCAGCGGCGCGGTCGAGGTGGACCGGCAGGTCCTTGCGCTCGATGGCCGAGAAGTCCCGCAGGACGTAGGCCGCCGGGTCCATCCGTCCCGACGGGCGGCCGATCCCGAAGCGCAACCGCAGGTAGTCACGCGACCCCAGCGCGCCTGTCACCGACCGGAGGCCATTGTGGCCGTTGTCCCCGCCGCCGCGCTTGAGCCGCAGCGTGCCGAACGGGATGTCGAGCTCGTCGTGCACCACGACCACCCGCTCAGCCGGCACCGTGAAGAAGTCACACAACGCGCGGACCGGGCCCCCGGACTGGTTCATGTACGAGCGAGGCTTCGCGAGCACCGCACGCCGCGCGGCGAGCCTGCCCTCCACCACGTCGGCGCGCCGCTTGTGCGTCCGGAAGCGCGACCCGAGCCGGGCCGCGAGCAGGTCGACCACCATGTGCCCGGCGTTGTGCCGGTTCCCGGCGTAGGCCGGGCCGGGATTGCCGAGGCCTACGACGAGCCACGGCTCGTCGTAGGCCGGCGTCGTCATCGTGGTGACAGGTGAAGGGCCAGGGCTCAGTCCTCGGAGGCGGCGGCCCGCTCCGCGGGCTCGCCGGGCGCGGGCGGCGCCTCCTCGCCCTCGACCTCAGCGGGAGCCTCACGCTCGATGCCGACGCCCTCCTCGGCCTCGGCCAGCTCGGCCTCGACCTCCTCAGCGGTCGGGGCGCGCATCACGTGGAGGACGACCTGCTCCTCGTCGACGTCGAGCGTGACCCCCGCGGGCAGCGTGACATCCTTGGCGTGCACGCTGTCACCGATCTGCAGGCCGTCGATCGAGACCTCGATCGACCCAGGGATGTTCGTGGCCTCGGCCTGCACGGGAAGCTCGGTCACCGTGAGGTCGAGCAGCCCACCGGGGACCACGTCGCCGACGGCCTGCACCCGCACCTCGACACCGACCTTCTCACCCCGCCGGACGAGCAGCAGGTCGACGTGCTCGAGGAAGCCCTTGACCGGGTCACGCTGGACGTCACGCGGAAGGGCGAGCTCCCGCTTGCCGTTGTAGTCGACCGACAGCAAGACGTTCGGGGTCTTGAGCGCCAGCATGAGGTCATGGCCCGGCAGCGAGATGTGCCGGGGCGCTTCCCCGTGGCCGTAGACCACGGCCGGGACCTTCTCCGCCCGACGGACGCGCCGTGCTGCGCCCTTGCCGAACTCGGTGCGCTGCTCAGCGACGATACGGACCTCGGACACGGTGGGTCTCCTCGTACCAATGACTTCGGCTGCTGACGTTGGGGCGCGGCGCCGGGCGGGCACCGGGGTGGGCAACTCCACAAGATTACCCGTTCGCGGACGGGGGGCGAAACCGGGCTCGCTGCGGCTATCGACGAATCAGCGCAGGTCGTCCACCATGGAGCAATGGGCTCCCACCGGCACGCCCATCGATCGTCCCGTCGAGCAAGTGCCGTGACTCTCGTGATCGCGCTCGTCGCCGCCGTCCTGGTGGGCGGTGCGAGCGGCTGGCTGGTCGCGTCCCAAGTGGGGCCGCCGGAACACACCACTGTGGCACCGGCCCCCGAGGCGCCGGGCCCTGAGTCGCCGCCCAGCACGGACCGCGCCTTGGGCGCGGCCCTGGAGACCTGCCGGAAGACCTGGGGGGGCCAGCAGCAGGCGGTGAAGGCCGCGGACAGCTCGATGGATCAGTGGACCACGCACATCACCGCGATGAACCGGCTGGTGGCGGGGAAGATCACGCTGGACCAGGCCAAGGCGTTCTGGGCGAAGACCCGGGTGGGAGCCCGGCAGAACGTCGATCAGTTCCACGCCGTCGACGAACGCTACCGCTCGGCCTCCCTGGACTGTCCGCCCCCTGACGTTGAGCCGACCACCCGCGCGGGCCCGCTCAGTACGGCCATCGAGACGTGCCGGAACGGGATCGCGGCCCGGGACGACGAGCTCGCGTCCGCCCGTACGGCCCTCGCCACGTGGGACCGCCACATCCGGCACATGGAGGACTTCCGAGCCGGGAAGATCACTGCCACCCAGGCCACACAGATGTGGCACCACATGTGGCAGAAGGGTAGGGGCCAGATGAGCGACTACCGGGCGGTCGAGCGCAACGCCGGGGATGCCGACTGCCCGCGTCGGTAGACCACGGGAACGGCCGTCGGTGAAGGTGCGGTAGCCACCAGGCGAGTGATGAACGAAGGCTCCCCATGATCCATCGGGATCCGTTCGACCGGATGCTGGTAGCGCAGGCGCGGTGTGAAGACCTGACACTGGTCACCAGGGACAGCGAGATCCGGAGGTACGAGGTCACGATCCTCACAGCTTGAGCGTCCTCACCCGCGTGAACGGACTAGCTCTTGCCGTCGAAGAGGCTCGTCACCGACCCGTCTTCGAAGACCTCGCGGATCGCGCGGGCCAGCAGCGGGGCGATCGAGAGGACCGTGAGCTTGTCGAAGTGGCGCTCCTCCGGGATCGGGAGGGTGTTCGTCACGACGATCTCGCTGATCCGGGAGTTCTTCAGCCGGTCGACGGCCGCGCCGGAAAGCACCCCGTGGGTGGCCGCCACCCGGACGTCGGCCGCACCGGCCGCGAACAGCGCGTCGGAGGCCTGCACGATCGTGCCACCGGTGTCGATCATGTCGTCGACGATCAGGCAGGTACGGCCCTCGACCTCGCCGACGACCTTCTTGGCCACCACCGTGTTGGGGGTGTCCGGGTCACGGGTCTTGTGGATGAACGCCAGGGGGCAGCCGCCCAGCCGGTCGGTCCACCGCTCGGCCATCCGCACCCGGCCGGAGTCGGGCGCGACGACCGTGGCACGGCTCGCGTCGACCTTGTCCTCGAGGTAGCCGGCCAGCAGCGACAGCGCGTACAGGTGGTCGACAGGGCCGTCGAAGAAACCCTGGATCTGCGCGGTGTGCAGGTCGACCGAGATGAGACGGTCGGCGCCCGCGGTGCTGAACAGGTCGGCCATCAGCCGCGCCGAGATCGGCTCCCGGCCGCGGTGCTTCTTGTCCTGGCGGGCGTAGCCGTAGAACGGCGCCACCACGGTGATGCGCTTGGCCGAGGCCCGTTTCAGCGCATCGACCATGATCAGATGCTCCATGATCCACTGGTTGATGGGGGCGGTGTGGCTCTGGATGACGAAGGCGTCGCACCCCCGCACCGACTCCTCGAACCGTACGTAGATCTCGCCGTTGGCGAAGTCGAAGATGCCGGTCGGGGTGCACTCGATGGCCAGCTGGTCGCAGACCTCCGCCGCCAGCTCCGGGTGTGAGCGGCCGGCGAAGAGCATCAGCTTCTTCTCACCGGTCGCCTTGATGCCGGTCACGTCGCGCTCTCCTCGCCTTGGCCGCCCCCACCAGTCTGCTCCTGTTCGGGACCCGGGGACATCCCCGGCGCCTCCCCGTTCGCGCGCTCCCGCGCCTGCCCGGCCGCGCGGGCGGCAGCGCTGCCCGGGCGCTTGCGCTCGACCCAGCCCTCGACGTTGCGCTGCGACCCACCCGAGACCGCGAGGGCGCCCGGCGGGACGTCCCGGCGCACCACCGTGCCGGCGCCGGTGTAGGCGCCGTCGCCGATCTCCACCGGCGCCACCAGCATGTTGTCCGAGCCGGTCCGGCAGTGACTGCCGACCACGGTGTGGTGCTTCGCCACGCCGTCGTAGTTGACGAACACCGTGGCCGCGCCGATGTTGGTGTGCTCCCCGATCGTGGCGTCGCCCACGTAGGTCAGGTGCGGCACCTTCGAGCCGTCGCCGATGTCGGCGTTCTTCATCTCGACGTACGTACCGGCCTTGGCCCTGCGGCCCAGCCGGGTGCCGGGACGCAGATAGGCGTACGGGCCCACGCTCGCCTCCGGGCCGATCTCGGCGGCGACACACGTCGCGTCGCGTACCCGCGCGCCCGTGCCCACGACCGTGTCGGTGAGGGTGCAGTTGGGTCCCACCTCGGCGCCGGCGGCCAGGCGCGTGCCGCCATGCAGCCGGGTGTTGGGGTGGATCGTGGCGTCGGGCTCCAAGGCGACGCCGACGTCGACCCAGGTCGTCGCCGGGTCGACGATGGTGACGCCGGCCAGCATCCACGCGACGAGCAGCCGGTCGTTCAGGACGCGCCGGGCCTCGGCGAGCTGCACCCGGTCGTTGATGCCCAGGATCTCGCGGTGATCGGCGACCCGCAGCCCTCCGACACGGTGCCCGTCGGCGTGCAGCATGCCGAGGACGTCGGTGAGGTACTCCTCGCCCTTGGCGTTGTCGCGGGAGAGCCTGCCGACCGCGTCGGCGAGGAGCTTGCCGTCGAAGGCGTACACACCGGAGTTGATCTCGGTGATGGCCCGCTGTTCCGGGGTGGCGTCGCGCTCCTCGACGATGGCAGCGAGCGGACCTTCGGGGTGGCGCACGATGCGGCCATAGCCCGTGGAGTCGGGCACGTTCGCGGTGAGGACCGTCGCGGCCCGACCCTCGCGGGTGTGTGTGGCCACGAGGTTACGCAGCGTCTCGGCGGTGAGCAGCGGGGTGTCGCCGTAGTCGACGACCACGGTGCCTTCGAGGACACCCAGGGCGTCGAGGGCGACCCGCACGGCGTGGCCGGTGCCGAGCTGTTCCTCCTGGACGACGGTCTGCGCCGCTGGGTGGATCTCGGCGACGTGGCCGGCCACCTGGTCGCGGCCGTGGCCGACGACGACCACGAGATGATCGGGTTCGAGGGCGCGGCCGGCGGTGAGTACGTGGCCGAGCAGGGACCGGCCGCACAGCGTGTGCAGCACCTTGGGGGTAGCGGACTTCATCCGCGTGCCCTCACCGGCGGCGAGGACGACGACGGCAGCCGGACGGGTGGGGGTCACCGGGAGGGCTCCTCGACGTCACTGATGATGCGGTCCACCCGCGCCACCGCCACCCAGCACGGACAGTGGTAGAGGCAGCTCGGGACCACCACTCACGGGGCACGACCGAGGATACCGCGCCCGCCCCTGACAGCCGACCCGCCCAGACTCGAACCTCGTCTACTGCTCCGCCGCCTGGATTCGAACCAGGACTGACCGGGAGTCAAAGTCCCGCGGGCTGCCATTACCCTACGGCGGATCGTGTCACATGACTCATTCGCCAGTGTTCCACGCTATCGGCGACCTCATCCAACGGTGCACCGCGGGCGATCTCGGCGCGCTGTGCCCCCAGCATCAGGCCGGTGGCCCACCCGTCGATCTGTCGATACAGCTCGGCGCTCTGGAGCACCGTGATCTGCAGGCAACCTCGGTAGTTCTCCCGGAGATTCCTGCGGTTGGTCTTCGGGGAGTGCCGCTTGATGACAGGCTTGGCGAACGCCTCCGCAGGGATGCCGACAAGATCGGCCCAGTACGTCGTAGCGGCTTCGAGATCGGCCGTCTCGTGGATATGCACGTGGTAACGCCGTCGCCCGAGATCGACCGCAACAGCATCGAGGAACCGGCAGAACAGGCCGATGAGCAGCGGGTCGCTGTTGATGAACCGCACCTGCTCACGGCGTTCGTAAGGCTTGTCCTTCGATCCTTCACACCAGTAGGCGATGGCACCCACAAGGATCAGCAGCCTCCGGTCGACGAGCCCTACCTCGCGGGAGGCGGCGAGCTTTGTTCGCTGACGTTCCTGCTCGCGCCGCACGAGAACCCGCTCCCAGCGGGCTCGCCACATGGCGGCGACGCGTTCTTGCT
The DNA here is from genome assembly GCA_050699195.1 of Streptomycetales bacterium. GTDB lineage: Bacteria > Actinomycetota > Actinomycetes > JBOHCZ01 > JBOHCZ01 > JBOHCZ01. Next base: position 5,478 of record JBOHCZ010000053.1, on the reverse strand, counting down.
CGTACGAGCCGGGCTCTGGTGGGGGAAGAGGCATATCCCGCAGCCACAACGAGCACGTGCTCATCGACACCCCCAGCCCCCTGGCGATCTGCCGGTAAGTCCAGCCTTGGCTCCGCAGCTCGCGGGCCTTGTCGCGGAGGTCGTCCTTCGCCCTGGGTCGCTTGGTCCACTCGGGGGCAGGCACCCCCCGCAACCAGTCGCCGAGCTCCCAGTTGGTCACCCCCAGGGCCTCGCGGATCTGGCGCCTGCTCCTGCCTTGACGACGAAGGGCGACAGCCCGCTCGCGGAGAGTGTCGTTACCCATAGGGGTCATGGTGCCGGGCCGGTCTGACATTCCGAACCCATGACGGATGCCCGCGTGCGGCCCGCATACACCCGCTCGACCTGGGCATACGTAGCGGACACCCGCCGGAAGGCGTTGTAAACCTCCGAGGGACGGCGCCGCCTCACTCGATCGCGCACTTGCCATACCTACGGGTGCGTAGGTTACGGTTGCGTAGCCTGAACTTCGAAATGAGGAGGAGCACACTCATGACGCCTCCCCCTGCGAGCACCGTTGTCGTCGAGGCTCCCCCCGAGGACGTCAAGGCCTTCCACGGTGACGACCGCAAGCACACCTGGGAGCAGATCACCCTGGGACTCTTCATCGGAGTCCCCTTTCTCGCCCTGCTGGCGGCCGTGCCCGTCGCGTGGGGGTGGGGGCTCGGCTGGCACGACGTCGTCATCGCCGCGGTGATGTACGCCGTGTCCGGTCACGGTGTCACCGTGGGCTTCCACCGGTACCTGACGCACGGCTCGTTCAAGGCCAAGCGGCCGCTGCGTGTCGCGCTGGCGGTCGCCGGCAGCCTGGCGATCGAGGGCCCGGTGATCCGCTGGGTGGCCGACCACCGCAAGCACCACAAGTTCTCCGACAAGGACGGCGACCCGCACTCGCCGTGGCGCTACGGAGAGACCGTCCCGGCGCTGCTCAAGGGTCTGGGTTATGCCCACATGGGCTGGATGTTCGACGTCGAGCAGACCTCCCAGCGGCAGTACGCCCCCGACCTGCTCCAGGACCGCGACATCGTGCGGGTGTCCCGGGCATTCCCCTGGCTCACCGCGGTCTCGCTGCTGCTCCCGGCGCTCCTGGGCGGGCTGTGGTCCTGGTCCTGGCAGGGCGCGCTGACCGGGTTCTTCTGGGGAAGCCTCGTGCGGGTCTCCCTGCTCCACCACGTGACCTGGTCGATCAACTCGATCTGCCACGCGGCCGGTGAGCGGCCGTTCCGCTCGCGCGACAAGTCGGGCAACGTGTGGTGGCTGGCCGCCCTGTCGATGGGCGAGTCGTGGCACAACCTGCACCACGCCGACCCCACGTGCGCACGTCATGGCGCGTTGAAGGGTCAGATCGACAGCAGCGCCCGGGTCATCCAGGTCTGCGAGACACTGGGCTGGGCCTACGACGTCCGCTGGCCGGACGAACAGCGTCTGGAGACGCGCCGCGCGGCATGATGAGCTGGTGATCGACTCCAGAGAGACGAAAGCCGCCCGCCGCAACGGCCGCATGCGGATGACCGGTAAGGAGCGACGGGAGCAGCTCATTCTCGTCGGGCGCACGCTGTTCGCGGAGCGCGGCTTCGACGGCACCTCGGTCGAGGAGATCGCCGCGAAGGCCGGGGTGTCCAAGCCGGTGGTGTACGAGCACTTCGGCGGCAAGGAAGGGCTCTACGCGGTCGTGATCGACCGTGAGATGCGCCAGCTCCTGGACATGGTGACGGGTGCCCTGACGGGCGGGCACCCGCGGGAGCTGCTGGAGCAGGCGGCGTTCGCGCTCCTGGATTACATCGAGCAGTCGACGGACGGGTTCCGGATTCTGGTCCGGGACTCGCCCGTCGCCCAGTCCACCGGCACGTTCGCGAGCCTGATCAGCGACATCGCGACACAGGTCGAGCACATCCTGGTCGCCGAGTTCAAGGGCCGCGGGTTCGATACCAAGCACGCGCCCTTGTACGCCCAGATGCTGGTCGGCATGGTGGCGCTGACCGGGCAGTGGTGGCTGGACGTGCGTAAGCCCAAGAAGCCCGAGGTCGCGGCACATCTGGTCAACCTCGCGTGGAACGGCCTGTCCGGCCTGGAACGCAAGCCCACCCTGGTGGGGCGCCGCAGCGTGTGACCCGGGCGGACCCCGGCACCGGTCAGGCCGCCTTGGTCGCGACGGCGAAGATGCGCCGGAACGGGTAGGGGGTGCCGTACGGCGTCCGGGGGTAGGCGCTGCGCAGCGCTGCGGCGTACTGTCCGAGGAACTCTTCCCGTTCGGCCTCGTCGAGTCGGGCCAGGACCGGACGGAGGCCGGTGCCCCGCATCCACTCCAGGACGGCGTCGTCCCCGGCGAGCACGTGCAGGTACGTGGTCTCCCACACGTCCACCCGGCAGCCCAGGCCGGCGAGCGCCTCGACGTAGTCCGCGGGCTCGCCGACGGCGAGGTGACGGTCCGCCCCCTCTCCGACCCGATGCCGCCACTGCCGCGAGAGCCGGAGGTCGCGCAGCAGCGTGTGGCTGGGCGAGGAGAAGTTCCCCGGCACCTGCATCGCGAACCAGCCGCCGGGCGCCAGCCAGGACACGAACCGCGGGAGCAGCGTGATGTGGCCGGGAACCCACTGCAGGGTGGCGTTCACGACCAGCACGTCGACGGGACGCAGCGGTTGCCAGTCCCGCACGTCGCCCGTCCGGAACGTCAGCCGGCCGGCCACCGCGCGCTTCCCCGCCTGCTCGATCATCTCGGGCGCGTTGTCCACACCGTCGACGCTGGCATCAGGCCAGCGGTCGAGCAGCGACGCCGTGAGCCCACCCGGGCCGCACCCCAGGTCGACGACGTAACGCGGTCCGGTCGCGCCGACGCGAGCGAGGAGATCGAGAAACGGGCGGGCCCGCTCGTCGCCGTAGCGCAGGTACTGCCCTGGATCCCACACGGAGGCGACTTTACTCGATGTCAAGACAGTCGTGATCGATAGACTTGGCGTCATGACGGACGAGGTCGACAGGCTCGTCGCGGCCTGGCGTCGCGAACGCCCCGATCTCGACGTCTCCCCGCTCGAGGTGCTGAGCCGGGTGAGCCGGCTCGCCCGGCACCTCGACCTGGCCCGCCGCAGCGCGTTCGCCGCGCACGATCTCGAGGCCTGGGAGTTCGACGTGCTCTCGGCGCTGCGCCGGGCGGGTGAGCCGTACCAGCTCAGCCCCGGCCGCCTCCTCACCCAGACCCTCGTCACGTCGGGCACCATGACCAACCGCATCGACCGGCTGCAAGGCGAGGGTCTCGTCGAACGGCGGCCCGACCCGCACGACCGCCGTGGGGTGCACGTCCGGCTCACGCCGGGCGGCAAGGCGTGTGTCGACGCCGCCCTGGCTGACCTGCTCGACCACGAGCGGCGGATCCTGCGCGGGCTCACCGACGAGCAGCGCGACACCCTGTCCGGCCTGCTGCGTACCCTGACCGCGCCCTTCGACGCGAGTCAGCCCGTCGGCGAGCCAACCTGATCCGCCAGGCACGCCCTAACCTGCGTCGCCGGGGAAGGAGGCCGCCCGTCCGCACCCCGCGAGTGTGACGGTCAGCGGGCCGTCGGTCGTCACGTCCAGCGCTGCGTCGCAGCCGACCCGTGCCCGCCCGGGGTGGACCGTCACGCGGGCGATGTTCTCGGCCTCGATCTCGAGCGCGTTCCGCGGCGGCGCCTGCGGCGCCGGCCCCCAGCCCTGGAGCTGCCGGTGGTACGGCAGCGGCCCGACGTTGCCGCCGGCGAGAACATCGGCGCCGACCTGTGTGCCGCTCGGCGTGGGATCGCCGGCCCCGAAGCCCCCTGAGCGCACATCGATCGTGCCCAGTGGTGCGCCGCCGCCCGCATCGCGCAGCCGCAGCCCGGACAGCCAGTAGGCGTGGTCGCCCACGAGCCCGAGGCTTGGGACGTCCATCGCGGGGTTGACCACGTGTGTGACGTGCGCCGGGTTGCGGTCGACCCGTGCCGTGCCGAGGAACTCGGCGGCCGGCGCGTACTGGTCGTTGATGGCCAGCAGGAAGTGATCGCCCGGCGCGAAGACGTCGAGCTCGTAGCGGTACCCCAGATCGTCGAAGCCGCGGGCCTGCCGCTGCGGGCCCGCGACGGGGACCAGCTCGTCCGTGGAGGCGACCCACATCAGGAACGGCACGTTGCGCAGCGACCCGAGCTGGCGGAAGGTGTTCGTCTGCTCGCCTCCGGTGGGCGGGGCGGGGGGCAGCCAGACGCCGAGACCGGGCGGGCCCACGGTCGGCTGGCCCCTCGCGAACAGGTCGGGGAAGGTGGTGGCCAGCTTGTACGTGCCGTAGCCGCCCATCGAGTAGCCGGCGATGGCGGTGTAGGCCGGGTCGAGGGGGTAGTGGCGGGCGACGTCGGCCCACACCTCGAAGACGTCCACGGCGGCATGGCTGTAGTACCAGCCGTCCGGCCCCCGGGCCTCGGGTGTGACGACGATCGACCCCGGCCCGCGGTCGCCGAACTGGGACTGGTTGCGGCTGCCCAGGAACTGGTTGTGGTTCGCGCCGAGGGAGTGCAGCAGGAGCGTGAGGCCGTAGCGCCGGTCCGGCGGCTCCGCCGCGGGCAGGTAGATCGCATAGGGCTGCAGGCGGCCCCGCAGCTGCCCCGCGCACAGCGCCGCGCTGCCGCACTCCTGCATGAAGTCGACACCCTGGGCGGTCTCGTGATGGCTGGCCAGGATGCGGTCCATGGGGCCGGAGCTCGGCACGCCCCGCGGCTCGCCCGCCATGTCGTCGTCGACGCCCGCCGCCAGCTTGCCGAAGTCGACCTCGGTGTGGAACCGCGAGAGGTCGCCGTCCCGGAGCGCGGCGCCCTGCGCTCGGTCCCGCCACCAGGCGGGCGCGCTCACGGTGCCGGCGAGGTCGGCGACCTCCGGCCGCGGCTCGTCGTAGCGGAACGCGACGTTGAAGAACGCCGTGGGCTCGGTCAGCCCCGCCGCGCCTCCGGGGTGCTGGGCATCCGCCGCGAGGCCGGGCACCAGGTAGCGGCGGCTCTCCCGGTCCCACAGGCCGACCCCCGCCGCCAGCCGTACGGTGCGCGCGGCCGGGTCCCACGCCGTGTGCGGCACCCGGACCTCGATCTGCCGGCGCGTCAGGTCGACACGTACGGAGGGCCGGCCGGCCGGCTCCCCGGTGGCGGCGTCACGCAGGTCGGCGCTGCCGCCGTGCACCGTCAGGAACATCCGGGCCGGCGCCGATGCGTTCGCGCCGTACGGGAAGGGCCGCGGCTCGGCCGAGTCGCCGATCGCGATGGTCGCGGCCACCGACGACGGGTCGATGAGGGTGTTCAGGGTGATCCGGAACGCCGTGGCGTCGCGCAGCGGCCGGACCCGCAGCTCCACAAGGTCGGCCGCGTTGCCAGCGTAGGCCGGCGCGGTCGGGTAGGTGTAGGTGCCGTTCGGTTGGGAGAAGGTGTCGTCGCCGCTGCGCGGGTCCTGGGG
>JBOHCZ010000052.1:0-6047 GCA_050699195.1 Streptomycetales bacterium | reverse complement strand
GACGAGATAACCGCTGAAAGCATCTAAGCGGGAAGCCCACCCCAAGATCAGGTCTCCCACCGGAACAACCGGGTAAGGCCCCCAGCAGACCACTGGGTTGATAGGCCGGATGTGGAAGCGCCGCAAGGCGCGCAGCAAACCGGTACTAATAGGCCGAGGGCTTGACCAACACTCAACACAGCCACACTTCGCGCCCACTATGCGACTCCCAGACAACAACCGCGCCGGGCCGGCTCGCCTGCTTGCGTTCCGCATGGCAGCGGGACGCCGGCCGGCCAGACACCGGCATAGGGTGAGAGCCATCAGCCATATGCGCGATCCGAACCCTTCGATGGCAGGAGTCACCCGTGTCCGATGCGTCCGAGACGCCCGCCGGGGGGCGTGGCGCCGGGGGGCGTGGCCGTCGCGGAGGACCTGACCGTCGAGCTGGCGGGTACGGGCGGCGGGGAACGGAACGGGGTTCCGAGGGAGCCGGACGATCGGGCCGGTCCGGTCGTGGCGACAGGTCCCGCGCCGGCGACGCGCCGCTCGAGGGGGGCAAGGCGCGGCAGGGTCCGTACCGTGCCGAGCGTAAGACCCGGGGACCCTCCGACAGGCGTGACGGCCCGCAGCGCGGTGACGAGCGCGGCGGTAGCCGTCAGGCGAAGGGCCCGCAGCGCGCTGACCGTCAGTCGGCCTACGGACAGCGGGATCGCCGCGAACGCTCGCCGTCGGGTGCCGACCGCGACCGCACGCGACGTCCGGCCCCACCTCGGGTCCCAGACGAGGTCGGGCCCGCGCAGCTCGACGCCGGGGTGCGCCGCGAGCTGCGCCCCCTCCCGAAGATCCTCGCCGACGAGATCGGTAAGCACCTGGTCATGGCGGGGCGCCTCCTCGACGACGATCCCGAGCAGGCCTACCAGCACGCCGCGTGGGCCCGCCGCAAGGCCGGCCGGCTGGCCGCGGTACGGGAGGCGGCGGCGCTCGCGGCGTACGGGACAGGTCGCTACGCCGAGGCACTTGCCGACCTGCGGGCGTACCGGAGGCTCTCCGGGTCGGCCGCCTACTGGCCCGTCGAGGCCGACTGTGAGCGGGGCCTGGGCCGCCCGGAGCGGGCACTCGCCATGGCCGGGGCGCCCGAGGTACGGCAACTGGACCGTGCGGCGCAGGCCGAGATGCGCATCGTCGCCGCCGGGGCGAGGCGCGATCTCGGCCAGCTCGACGCCGCCGTCGTGACCCTGCAGGGGCCGGAGCTGAAATCCACGGCCAAGCTGCCGTCCATCGCGCGGGTCCACTACGCCTACGCCGACACGCTTCTGGCCGCCGGTCGTGAGGCGGAAGCCCGGCTCTGGTTCGCCCGTGCGGCCGAGGCGGATACGTCCGGGGAGACCGGTGCCGCCGACCGCCTGGCCGAGCTCGAGGGCTTGACGTTCATCGACGCGTACGAGGGCCCGGGCCACGATCTCGAGTGACCCGGTCAGGGCTCACCGCGCATGACCGCTGTGGTCAGCGGGAAGGTGGGGCGGGGTCACCCATCGGATGCTCACGACCTTCGAGTTTGTCCAGCCAGCGGTTGATGCCGGCGACGTTGGCCGCCGTCGAGCTCAGCTCCTCGAACTTGCGCAGCACCTCCGGCTCGGCCGCCAGCGCGGCGTAGCGCTCCCTCGTCCTGTCCTTGACCAGGGCGACCGCGTGGTCGAGGTCGAGCTGCTGGCCGCGCGCGTCGCGCACGATCTCGACCCAGCGCCTTAGCTCCTCCGCCGAGCGATCCAGCGTCCGGGTGACGTCCTCGACAGGGCCGAAATGGCTGAAGAGCAGCCGCGTCGGCGCCACGTCACGGAACCGACCCAGCGAGTCGAGCGCGATGTCGAGGTCGAAATCGGGCGGAGGCGTCGCCGGTCGTACGTCCGCCGTTTCGGGGATGTAGATCCCCGCGGCATCGCCGACGTAGAGGTCCCCGGTCACCGAATCGACCAACCCGACGTGGTGCTGCGCATGCCCGGGGGCGTGGAAGCTGTCGAGCCGCCGGCCGGCGCCCAGGTCCACGAAGCCGGTGTCCCCGAGGGCTCGGACCCGGGATGCCGCTGTCGGCAGCAGCCGTCCGAAGACGTCGTCGATGAGCGAGCCGAAGACCCGGCGCGCGCTCGCCACCAGCTTCGTGGGGTCGACGAGGTGGCGGGCGCCGCGTTCGTGCACGACGACCTCGGCTGACGGGAACATCCCCGCGATGTCGCCCACCCCGCCCGCATGGTCCAGGTGGATGTGCGTGACGACCACCGTGGCAAGGTCGCCGGGCCCGACGCCCAGCGAGGCCAGCGCGTCACGTACCACGGGTGCCGAGCGGGCGGTGCCGGTCTCGACGAGGCAGGGCCGGTCACCGAGGATCAGATAGCCCGAAGTGATACCGGAATAACCCGACATCTGAGTGTCGATGGCGTACACGCCATGGCCGAGATCCGTCGTCTGCGGGATTTCCACAGGGCCGTCCCTTCCGCCGTCATCCACAACCCGTCCACGGCCGGTCGACGTCCACCCGAGCACCTGGCCATCGTAGGCGGCATGGTGACACACGCCCGGCCGGCGTCATCCCGCACGCGCGGGGGTTGTGTCCAGAAGGGAGGGGTCGTGGAGCAGGAAGCGATGGGCGGTGACCATGGCGGCCAGGTAGCCGGCGGACACCGCAACGAGGTCTGGCTCGTGGGGCAGCTGAGTGCGGGCGCCGAGGAGCGTGCCCTGCCGAGCGGCGACGCCGTCGCGTTGTTCCGCCTGACCGTGCGCCGAGCCGCCGACGAGGGCATCGAACGCCCGCACCGTTCGCGAAGTCCGGACATCGACACGCTGCAATGCGCGGCGTGGCGGGCGGACATTCGCCGTGCGGTGCTGTCCTGGCCTGCTGGGGCGGTGGTCGAGGTCCGGGGGGCGTTGCGGCGGCGGTTCTGGCGGGCTCCCTCCGGTCCGGCGAGTCGCTACGAGGTGGACGTCGCCGCCGCCCGGCGGCTCGACGCCGCATGTCAGCAGGACGCGGCCCCAGACTGAGTGCTGAGGAGTCTCGTGGATCTTGCGAGCGGGAAGCCTGGGGGTCGGCGAGCCGGACGAAGATCCGCGCTAGGCGAGGGTGCGCAGCACGAACCCCGTCCGAGGTTTCGGCCCAAACGACGTGGACTTGCGCGGCATGCGTTCCCCGGCCGCCGCGAGCTCTCGCACCGTTTCCTCGGCTACGGCGGTCAGCAGCACCGCCGTCCCGGCGGTGTGGTCCGCCTGCCGCAACGCGGCCCCGACGTCATGGTGGTAGGTCACGTGCTGCGGGGTATCCGGCACCTGCCAGAGGGCATCCAGCAGCAGGAAGTGCAGCACGGCCGGGCCCAGCAGGCGCCAGGTCCGCGAGTGGCCGCGCGGCATGCTCGCCTCCACGAGCCCCGCGTCCGGGTCGCTGAGCACCCAGCGGCTGCCGGGCTCACCGGGCCACCCGTGGGCCCGCCCGTAGAGCATCAGCGCGGGCCCCCGCCGGGCCTGCGCACCGAGCGCTGCCAGACCCTCGTCGAGGTCGCCGGTGACCGCCCGGACGCGGAAGGCCTGGCCCGTCAGGGCGAGCGCCTCGGCCGGTCGCAGTCCCGGCACGACCCGGTGGATGGCGCGCACGTCGAGCGGGTAGTGCGCCGAGTCGACCAGCAGTGCCAGGCCGTAGTCCCAGGGCCCCGGCCCCTGTCCCGCTGACCGGCGCTCGGCCTGCAGGCGCAGGTACGTCGCGTACCGGTGGTGGCCGTCGGCGATCATCGCCTGCCTGGGGGCCAGGTCTGCGCCGATGGTGGCGAGCTGCTCGGCGTCCGTGACGCTCCAGAGCCGGTGGGTGACACCGTCGTCGGTCGTGGTCTCGAGCAGCGGCTCCCGGATGGCGACCTGATCGACGATCTGCGAGGCGCCGCCCCCACCCTCGTAGGCGAGCAGGATGGGATCGAGGTTGGCGCGGGTCGCACGCATCAGCTCGAGGCGGTCCGCCACCAGGCCGGGCATGACGTCCTCGTGGGGCAGTACGATCCCGTCCTCGGGCGGCCGCAGTCCCAGCGCGCCCAGCAGGCCGCGTTGGAGCGCGTCCGGGGTGCGCTGTTCGTACACGTAGAGCGCGGGGGTGGGGTCGGCGACCAGCACGCCGTCCCGCCGCCAGGCCCGCAGGGTGCGAGCCGCCTGACGGTAGCGCTCGCCGCTGTCCGGGCTGTCGGCCCGTGGGAGGATGAGACGCACGACGTTGTACGGGTGCGCCGACTCGAGTTGCGTTACGCCGTCGGCCTCGATCACGTCGTAGGGCGGCGCGGTCACGGCGGCGAGGTCTGGCACCTTCGCGGCATCGAAGCGCAGGCCGCGGAAGGGCTCGAGCACGAGCCCTTCACGCGGGCCGGGTGCAGGAGAGCCGTGGCTGCGGGCGTATGCGGCGGTCATGCCGGGCATCGTACGTAGGATGCCGCACCGTCACGGGACGTCGGGGCGACCCGCCGCCGCGACACCCGCGCCCGGACGCGCGCGACCTGGCCCAGCGGACTCGAGCGGGAGCGGAGGGCACGCATGGCTGACGGACGCGACGAGCGCCCCCACGATCCGGACCACCACCCGCGCCCCGGCGGTGACCTCTACGAGTGGTACACCCGGGGGCTGGAGTTGCTCGACAACGGCAGTCCGGCGGCGGCGGCGCAGATTCTCGCACACGCAGCCGAGGAGGAGCCCGGCTCCCGCAGCATCCGTGAGGCTCTGGCGCGTGCACAGTTCGACGCGGGCATGTACTCCAAGGCGATGCAGAATTTCCGGGCGAACGTCGAGGCCAAGCCCGACGACGACTACGCCCGCTTCGGGCTCGGCCTGTCCGCGGCCCGCCTCGGGGACTTCCGCACCGCCGTCGAGCACCTCGCGCTGGCCGCCGCGATGCGTCCCGACGTCCAGCACTACGACACCGCCCTGCGGGGTGCGCGGGCGACCCTGCGCGCCCGGCGGCGGGCCGAGCCCGGGGACGAAGGGTGAGCAAGGAGGGGATCGCCGAACGACCCGCCCCTGGTGCCGGAGCGATCATCGACGACTACGACGCCGTCCTGCTCGACCTCGACGGCGTGGTCTACGTCGGCCCGCACCCGATCGAGCATGCCGCGGAGGTCATCGGCCAGGTCCGGGCGCGCGGCGTGCGGTGCGGCTTCGTCACCAACAACGCCGCCAGGACGCCAGCGGTGATCGCCGCCCGGCTGGCCAGGCACGGTGTGCCCGCGCGGTCACAGGACGTCGTGACATCGGCGCAGGCGGCGGCGCACCTGCTGGCCCTGCGCCTGCCCGGAGCCTCCGAGGTCCTCGTGATCGGCGGCCCCGGGCTGGTGAAGGCGGTGCGGCAGGCCGGGCTTCGCCCGGTGCGCGCGCTCGGCGCCACAACCGCGGCGCTCGTGCAGGGGTACGCGCCCGATGTCGACTACGCCCAGCTGGCCGAGGGCACTCTTGCGGTGAACCGGGGCCTCCCGTGGATCGCGACGAACCGCGACCTCACCAGGCCTACCGTGCGAGGCGTCGCCCCGGGCAACGGCGCCCTGGTCGAGGTGATCAGGGCCGCCACGGGCGCCGATCCCGATGTGGCGGGCAAGCCGGCCGAGCCGCTGTATCACGAGGCGATGCTGCGGGTCGGTGGCGGTAGCGCGCTGATCGTCGGTGACCGCCTTGACACCGACGTCGCGTGGGGGCACGCGGTGGGAGCCGACACCATGCTGGTGCTGTCCGGGGTGACGACAGCGGCCGAGCTGCTGGCCGCCCCGCCCGAGCTGCGCCCCACCCATCTCGCGGGTGACCTCCGCGCTCTGCTCCTCCCGCAGCCACGGCTCGTGCGGCGGGACGGTGTGTGGACCTGCGGGCCGTGGAACGCTGCGGTCCGCGGAGGTGAGCTCGTTCTCGCGGTCGCGGACCGCCCTGGGGCACCGGGTGCTGCGCGGTCGGCCCGCGCCGGGGACAGTACGGGCACCGCGGACCCGGCAGCCGGGAAGGCGGATCCCGCCGCGGCGCTGCGGGCGCTGTGCGCAGCGTCCTGGGCGTGCGAGGCGCCACCCCCG
>JBOHCZ010000051.1:0-10630 GCA_050699195.1 Streptomycetales bacterium | reverse complement strand
AGATCGACATCCGACGGCGCTCTGTGCCTGACCGGCGCGGCGGGCGGCCCACCCTCAGCCGACCCACGCAAACCGGCCGATGGGGCGAGAAGTGCGCTTACCGCAGCACAGTTGGACTTCGCGGCGTAAGCGGACTCCACAGTTTTGCTAGATCGGCGGGAGGTCTATGGTGTCCACCATCGCTCGCGCCGGCGAGTGCGATCCCAGGAAGGTGAAGGGATGGGTAAGCGGAAGAAGGCCAAGCCGCCCCCGAAGTGGAAGGGCCGCACCGGGTACGCCGCAGTCGCGGGCCTGCTCTTCCTGGGTGGCTCCGAGGGCTCGGCGAGCCTTGCCGGTCATCACGACGCGCGGGAGCCCGCTCCCGAGGAGGCGCCGCCGCGGGCTCCGGACAGCACGTCGAGCATCGGCGAGCCGCTGTCTCTGCGGGCACCGTCGGCTGGTGCGGCGTCCGCCGCCAAGATGGGCCGGCCCGCTCCTGTGACCGACGCGCCCGTCGCGCCCTCCTCCGTGACGTCCGACCTGAAGGCGGCGGTGGGCGAGGCCTACCAGCGGGCGACGGAGGCCACCTCCCAGGTCTCCGACACCTCGTCGCCGGCCACGGGTGGCGTCGCCCGGGCGGCTCCGAAGCCCTCCGCCCAGGAGCCCTCCGGCCAGGACGAGCCGGATGCCGGCGGCCCTGCACCCGAGCCCAGCGGCACAGCGCCGGAGCCGAGCAAGCCTGCTCCGGACCGGGACGGCACGCAGGACAAGGCTCCGGCGCCCACCCCGGACGGCGGTGGGGGCGGCACCGTCGACAGCACCGTGGGCACCCTCAACGACACCGTCCAAGGCACGACCGGGGCGGTCGGGAGCCTGCTCGGCTAGCCGTGCGTGCGGAGGAGTGGGCCGACGTGTACGAGTCCGTCGGCCTGCTCGCTCCCGGTGAGCCCATCGCGATCGTCCGGCTCGACGACCTGCCCCGGCCGGCTGATCTTGCCCAGGCGCTGCACGAAGGCGGTGTCCGGGCCGTCGAGTTCACCCTGACCAACCGCACGGCCTTCGCCGCGATCGAGCGGGTCCGTGAGGCCGTGCCCGCGCTCGCCGTCGGCGCCGGGACGGTGCTGACCACAGCAGACGCTCGCGCCTGCCTCGCCGCGGGAGCGCAGTTCCTCGTCACCCCCACGGTCGAACCCGACGTCATCGACGCGGCCGCCGAGGCGGGTGTCCCCGCGGTCGTGGGCGCGATGACGCCGACCGAGTTGCTCGCGGCATCGCGCCGCGGGGCACAGCTGGTCAAGCTGTTCCCCGCGGGCCGGCTCGGTCCCGGGTACCTGAGGGACGTGTTGGCGCCGTTGCCCGGCCTGCGCCTGGTGCCGACGGGCGGGGTCTCCGCGAGCAACGCGGGCGACTTCCTGCGGGCCGGAGCCTTCACCGTCGCCATCGGGAGCAACCTGGTCGCGCCCGATGTGGTGGCCCGGGGAGCGTGGGACGAGCTGCGGGAGCGCGCGGCCCGCTGCGTCGCCGCCTGCCGCGCGGCGGACATTCCCGCGCGCTGACTGCCCATGGTGTGCAGCGGTGTCGCTGCGGCCCGGCTAGACCATCCGGCGTAGCTAAACACGTACGTTCGTACGCCGATCGGGTGGATCACCAGCGACTGGGATACCCCGGCACATCCTCCGTGTTGTGATCTTGGGACAAGACCCGGTGGGGGATTGAGCTGGCGGCCAGCCGACCGCTGTTACCCCCCGAGCCCGGTGGATCGGCTGGCCGCCTCCTCTCCCCACCGGGTCTTGCATGTCCGGGGGCGGGACGTCCGGGGGCGCCGGACCGCCCCCGGACGGCACGACCTCCTGACCCTTTGGCGCTTGAGTTGTTGGGGAGTGCGATGACGCGCCTCGTGGCACCCGTGATCGTTGCTGTCTCATTGCTCGCAGGCGGTCTGCCCGCGGTGTCTCCGGCTGCCGCCGGCCCGCGTGATCCGGCCGGGCCGAGCGTCTACGTCGGGGAGCTCACCCGGGCGCAGTTCGCGACGCTGCACAGGGCCGGTCTGGACCGCGAGGACGTCGTGGTGGCGGGTACCGGGGAAGCGGGCCGGCGGGACGGCCGGATCGGCATCGAGGTGGTGACCACCGACACCCACGCTGACCGGCTGCGCGCGCAGGGCGTGGACCTCCACGTCAAGCAGATCGGCGGCCTGACCGCGCGGGAGCGCCTGGCGGCCGAGGCCCGGGACGGCTATCGGGTCTTCCGGCCGTACAGCGGCCCGGGCGGCATCCGCGAGGAGCTGCTCACGATCGCCCGTGATCACCCCGGCCTCGTGAAACTGGTGAAGATCGGCGAGAGCGTCTCGGGCAAGGACATCCTCGCGGCCAAGGTCACCAGGCATGCGCGCTACCTCCCGGACGGCACCCGACCCGCCGTCCTGTACAGCGCCGCCCAGCACGCCCGCGAGTGGATCACGCCGGAAGTGGTAAGGCGGCTGCTCCACCACTACCTCGCTGGTTACGGCTCCGATCCCGCGATCAGCGAGATCGTCGACACGACGGAGCTGTGGTTCGTGCCCGTCGCCAACCCGGACGGCTACGACTGGACGTTCCAACCGGACCAGCGGCTGTGGCGGAAGAACCTGCGCGACAACGACGGCGACGGCGCCATCACCAACGTCGACGGCGTGGACCTCAACCGGAACCTGCCCTACCGCTGGGGCTATGACAACGAGGGCTCGTCCCCCGACTTCGCGAGCCAGACCTACCGCGGGCCGGCCCCCGCGTCCGAGCCCGAGACCCGGGCGCTGGACGGCCTGCTCGACCGCGTCGGCTTCACCCACATGATCAACTACCATTCCGCGGCCGAGCTGCTGCTCTACGGGGTCGGGTGGCAGGTTGCCACGCCTAGCCCGGACGACCTCGTGTACCAGGAGATGGCCGGCACCGATGAGAGCCCCGCGATCCCCGGCTACGACCCCGACATCGCCGCGGAGCTCTACACCACCAACGGCGAGACCACCGAACACGCGCACAACGCCTACGGCACGCTCGCCTTCACCCCGGAGATGTCGACCTGCCAGACGGCGAGCGCCTCCGATCCCGGCGACGCGTTCGAACCCGGCGACTGCGTCTCCGCCTTCACCTTCCCCGACTCCGAGGAGCTGGTACAGGCGGAGTTCGAGAAGAACATCCCGTTCGCCCAGGCGGTCGCGGGATCCGCCCACGACCCCGCCGACCCGGTGCCGGCAGCGGGCACCGCGGGCACCGGCGTGCCCGACTTCCGGGTCGATGCCTTCGACGTCTCGTACGGCACCCCGCAGCCGGTCGCCGTCACCGCACGGCGGGACCTGCACGTCCTGCGGCTCCACTACCGCGTCCGCGGCGGGCCGCGGCACCAGGCCCCGGTGCGGGAGTGGGCCGGCGGCGAACGGTACGGCGACGAGGGGGACGTCTACTTCGCCGAGTACCGCGGCACGGTCCGGGGCGCCGCGCCCGGCGACGACGTCGAGGTGTGGTTCAGCGCCGTCAAGCCGGGTGCCGGCCAGGTGCAGAGCGACCGCTTTACCTACCACGTCGCCGGTGAGGCCGCCACGGCCGGCGCCGGTGGAGCCAGGCGGGGCGGCGGAGCCGGGCGGCGGGTCCTGGTCCTCGCGAACGAGGACCTGAACGGGGTGAATCCCGACTACCCCGAGAGTGTCGACGCCCCGAAGTACGCGCGGGACTACGTCGGCGCGCTCGCGGAGAGCGGCTTCGACCCCGCCTCCTGGGACGTCAGCGCCCAGGGCGTACCGCACCACCTCGGGGTTCTCGAGCACTTCGACGCGGTCGTCTGGTACCTCGGCGACAACCGGCTCACCCAGGACCCCGAGGACGCGGTCACGCAGACCCCCATCGGCGACCTCCCCGACGCGGCGGTGGCGGAGCGGCAGCAGGACCTCACCCTTGCCGTGCGCGACTACCTCAACGCGGGAGGGAAGCTGCTGCACACCGGCGAGACCGCCGCGTACTACGGCCGGCTCGGTACGCTGCTTGGCGGCATCTGGTACGGCCTCGACGGTGCGCCGCAGCAGGACTGCGTCGTCACCGACGACCTCTTCAGCGACTGCCTGCTGCTGGCCGACGACTTCAGCCAGTACTACCTCGGTGCCTTCGCCCGATCGACACTGGCGCACCCGCAGGGTCTGTCCGGCACGCGGGACCCGCTCGCCGGGGCGAGCGCGCCGTTCGGCGGCCCGGCGGTCCGGGACAACCCGCTCGACGAGGCGGGGGTCTTCGTGGTCACGTCCGACGTGCTGCCACCCGAGGAGTTCCCGCAGTTCGCCAGCTCCGCGGTGGTCGCGTACGACGCCGGCACGGGCAGCCCGTTCGACCCGACCGAGGGGGCGTGGTACGCCGGGGCCCTGCACGCGGACGACTCCTACATGCGGCTGGCGCGGACGATCGACCTGGCCGACAGCACCGCGGCCGACGCGCCGAAGCTGGAGTTCGCCCTGTCCTTCGACACCGAGCCGGGCTATGACAACGTCATCGTCGAGGTGCATACCGCTGGCCGGAACGACTGGACGACGCTGCCCGACGTGGGCGGGCGGGGCGACAGCGAGCCGCCCACCGAGTGCGCGGCGGGCTTCCACCTCGGCCTGCACCCGTGGCTCGAGCACTACATCACGCCGGGCGACCCGTGCCGTGCGGGCGGCACGACCGGGGAGTGGCACCGCTTCACAGGCGACTCCGGCGGCTGGCAGCAGGTGGCGTTCGATCTGTCGGCCTACGCCGGGCGGCAGGTCGAGGTGTCGGTCAGCTACGTGACCGACCCAGGCTCCGGCGGCGTCGGCGTGTTCGTCGACGACACCCGTGTCACGGCCGGCGGCCGGCGCGTCGAGGCAGAGGACTTCGAGACCGGACTTGGGGCATGGAGCATCCCAGGGCCGCCGGAGGGCAGCCCGCCGAACGCGGGTGACTTCAGCCGGTCTGAGGGGTTCGTGGGCGCCGGCGTGGCGACCGAGGACTCCGTACTGCTCGGCTTCGGCCTCGAGCAGGTGGCCGCGCCCGCCGAACGGGCCGACCTCACCGGCCGGATCATGCGGCACCTGCTCGCGCCCTGACGCATCGACGCGGGGTCGTGCGCTACGCGGCGCCGGGTACGCCGAGCGCCTCGCGGAGCCGGGTCGCCGCCCACTCCTGGGCCTCGCGGGCGGGGTCGAGGACCCCGGCGAGGCTGAAGAACGGGTGGATCATCCCGTCGTACCGGCGCAGGCTCACCGGGACCCCCGCCGCCTCGAGCGCCCGGGCGTAGGCCTCGCCCTCGTCCCGGAGTGGGTCGAACTCCGCCGTGATCACGGTGGCAGGCGGGAGGTCGGCGTGGTCGGCGGCCCGGAGCGGAGACACCCGGGGGTCGGCGCGGTCGCCGTCCGCGCCGAGGTAGTGGCCGAAGTACCACTCCATGTCGGCGCGGCTCAGGTAATAGCCTTCCGCGAAATCACGGTAGCTCTCCGGTCCCTCGGTGTCCCCGTCGACCACGGGGTAGACGAGCAGCTGGTGCGCGATCGCGGGCCCGCGGGTGTCGCGCGCGAGCATGCTCACGACGGCCGCCAGGTTGCCACCCGCGCTGTCGCCGCCGACCGCGAGCCGGCCCCCGTCGACCCCGAACTCCGCCCCGTGCTCGGCGATGTGCCAGGCCGCGGCGACGCAGTCGTGCAGCCCCGCGGGGAAGGGGTGCTCGGGGGCGAGCCGGTACCCGACCGAGGCCACCGCGCACGGCGTCCGTGCGGCGAGCGACCGGCACAGCCGGTCGTGGGTGTCGAGGTCGCCGAGCACCCAGCCTCCGCCGTGGAAGTACAGCACGACGGGCGGCGGACCGCCGGGTGCATGCGGGCGGTAGAGCCGGATCGGGACCGGGCCGCCCGGTCCCGGGACGGCGCGGTCCTCGACCGCGGGCAGTTCGACGACGTCCCCGGTGTAGGGCACGATGAGCCGCATCCCCTCGCGGTTCTCCTCGGGGGTGAGGGTGTGCCGCGGCGGTCGCCCGAGCGCGGCCAGCACCGCGAGGAACTCCTTCGCCTGCGGGTGCAGGGGCATACCTACCTCCTTCGCTCGGGCCTGCCGTACATCAGGCCAGCTTCGCGCGCCTCCCGAGCTCAGGCTCTCGGCAGGTCGACGGTGACCGCGGCGCCGCGCTGCAGGATCACGGCCCGACCGTAGGGCAACCCGCGCAGCCGCTCGGCCTCTGCGCCCGGCCCGGGCAGCGGGACACCACCCGGGCCGGTACCGGGCGTGACCCCGCCGAACACCAGCTTCACGGTGCTGGCCTCCCAGACGGCTGCGGTCCCGGCCTCGCCCCACCGTTCCCGGGCCTGGGACAACGACGGAAGGACCGCGGCGATCGTGACGCCGAAGCCCCCCGCGTCGGCGAGCAGGCGCGGCAGCCAGGGCAGCGGTGCCGCTGTCGCCACGTCCTCGAGCATGGCCAGCAGTGGTGGGTCGAGCCGGCCGCCGGGAGACCGGGCCGCCGCGCGGCGGCCGTGCTCGACCACGTCTTCGATGAGCGCGGTGACGAGCGGGGTGACCGGCGCGCCGCCGGTGCCCGTACCGACGAGGTAGAGGGTGCCGCGCCCGCGCAGGAGTTGCGCGATGTCGAAGCGCTCGCCGGGGTCCGGGGTGCACGCCTCCAGAACCGGCGGGTCCGCGAGCCAGGCGAACGCCTGCCGCACACCCGTCCACACCCGGGTGCGCTGGCGCGGGTCGGCCTCGATCTGCTCCCGCAGCTCACCGGCCCACCCGTCGGCGGCGCCCGCCGACCCCTGGAGGGCGTGCAGGGGCGCCGGGTCGAGCGGGTCGGACATCCAGCGGAGCAGCTCGCGTACCTCGCCGCCGGCCAGCGCGAGGGCGTGGAGGTAGCACCGGACCACCGTCTGTACGAGGTCGGCTTCCACCCCGCCGCCACCGGTCCGGACGCCGGCGGTGAGCGCCCGGGCCCGGGACAGCGCCGTCGCCGGCGCCTCGCACCCGTCCTGCGGTGCCCAGCGCAGCCGGGGCCGCCACCCCGAGATGTCCTGCGGATCGAACACGTGCACGGGCCCGCGCCGGCCGCGTGCCGCGGCGGTGGCCCGCAAGGTGTCCGGCTTCGCCGCGAGCACGACCGCGGCACCTGGTGCGCCGAGGACGGTCGGGACGACGAAGTGCCCGCCGGTGCCGGACCGCGGGGGGCCGAGGACGCAGTAGGAGTCGTCGAGCGCCCCGTACAGCGGCCTGCCGCGCGGCACCGGCCGCCCCAGGAGGACGCCTGCCCCCCGCCGGCCGGCCCGGCCGGGCCGGTGGTTGAGGACCTGCCGCATCACGAGCGCCCCCGCCGCGAGCACGAGCGGCAGCGCGAGCAGGGCGTAGAACAGCCGTGGCGCGGGCATCTCGGTGTGGGCGGCCCGGGGCCAGGCGGCCGTCGGGTGCGCCGGGTCCGAGACCAGCCGTGGGACGGCGGTCGCGGCGTCGCTGAAGGCGATCGGAGGCCAGCTGCCGTGGGCGATGACCCCGCCGACACCGGCCGCGAGCCACACCGCCGCGGCCAGCCCGGCGAGGGTGGCCACCAGCAGCAGCACGAGCCGGTCGCCGCCGGCCTGGCGTGACCCGCTGCCGATGTCCCCGGCCTGCCTCGACGCCGGGCTCATGCCGCGGGCTCGGCCGTGGAACCGGCCTCATGCCCCCGATCGGCCTGGGAGCCGGCGTCCGAAGCCCGCTCGGTCATCGCGCGGTCGGTGAAAACGAGCGGGCGTTCGACGCCGGTGACGATGTGTTTGACGACCTGGACGTTGCCGTTGACGTCCCACACGGCGATGCCGGGCTGCAGGGTCGGGATGATCTCGATCGCCCAGCGGGGCAGCCCGAGGACCCGTCCGGTGGCTCGGGCCTCCTCGGCCTTCTGCATGTAGATGGTCCGGGTCGAGGCCATCTTGAGGATGGCCGACGCCTCGCGCGCGGCCGCACCCTCGACGACGTCGGAGAGGTGATGGACGACCGCGACGAACGACAGGCCGAGCCGGCGGCCGAACTTGAGCAGGCGCTGGAACAGCTGGGCCACCGACGGGCTGTTGATGATGTGCCAGGCTTCCTCGACGAGGAAGATCCGCTTCTTGCGGTCGGGCTTGATCCAGGTGTGCTCGAGCCACACCCCCACCACGGCCATCAGGATGGGCATGGCGATCGAGTTCCGGTCGATGCGCGAGAGGTCGAACACGATGAGCGGGGACTCCAGGTCGATGCCCTTCGTCGTCGGTCCGTTGAACATCCCGGCGAGGTCGCCGTCGACGAGCCGGTCGAGCACGAGGGCAACGTCAAGGCCCCACCGGCGGACCTCCTCGCGGTTGATGTTCATCGCGATGGCCGACTCGTGGCTGGGGTTGCGCAACGCGTCGACGATGTCGGGCAGGATCGGGTGCTGCCCGACGATCGACTGGGCCCGCACCCGCACGTGGGCGGCCTTCAGCGCGTAGCCGGCGCGTTCCTCCAGGGGGCGGCCCATGGCGACCTCGACGATGGTGCGCAGCAGTGCGAGCTGGCCCGTGGAGGTGATCGCGGGGTCGAGGGGGTTGAGGCGGATGCCGCCGAGGGTGCCAGGGTCGAGGCGGATCGGGGTGATGCCGAGCGCCTCGGCGATGTGGTTCCACTCACCCACGCCGTCCTCGCCCTGCGCGTCGAGTACGACGACCTGGCGGTCGCGGAACCGCAGCTGGCGCAGCACGTAGCTCTTCTCGAGGCTGGACTTGCCGTGTCCGGACTCCCCGAGGACCAGCCAGTGCGGAGCCGGCAGCGCCTGCCCGTACAGCTGGAACGGATCGTAGACGTAGCCCTTGCCGCTGTAGACCTCGCGGCCGATGATGACACCCGACTCGCCGAGCCCGGGCGCCGCGGTCGGCAGGTAGATCGCCTGGGCCTGGCTCGTCGAGGTCCGCACCGGCAGGCGCACCGTCTCGGTCCTGCCGTAGAGCAGGTTCGTAAAGCCCGCCGCGAAGGCGTCGGTCAGCCTCATCGCTTGATCCCGGTGGCGAAAGGCAGCGTGTTGACGAACGCCCGGTGCTGCTCGCGGTCGCACCACTCGAGCTTGAGGAAGCTCTTGCCGGCCGACGCGCGGATGGTGCGCTTGTCGCGGGACAGCACCTCGGACTGGCGGGAGGACACCGTGATGTAGCCGACCAGGTTCACCCCCGCTGCGCCGCTGGCCAGGTCCTCGCCCCGACGCTCGACCCGCGAGGAGTACGCGGTGTCGCGCGGGTCGACGACGCGGTTCAGCTTCGCCGCGCGGGACTGCTCGGCCTCCTCGTTGGTCTTCTCGGTGAGCATCCGCTCGATCGCGACGTCGGTCGGCTCCAGGTCCATCGTCACCGCGACCGTGCGGATCACGTCCGGCGTGTGGACGAGCAGGGGAGCGAGGAAGTTCACCCCCACGGGGGTGAGCGGCCACTCCTTGATCCACGAGGTCGCGTGGCACCACGGCTCGCGTATCGCCGACTCGCGGGTCTTGGAGCGCACCATCTGCGGGTGCCGCGCGTCGAGCTCGGCCGGCCAGGCGTTGCGCCGGGTCATGGCGGCGATGGCGTCGATCGGGTGCTCGGGGTCGTACATCGAATGGATGAGCGAGGAGAGCTGCGCGGGGCCGAGCGGCTGGCGGACCCGGATGTCGGCGTCGGCCAGCCCGGCGATGACGTCGCTGATCTCGCGGCCCATGACCAGCGCGAGACCTGCGTCGCCGCCGCCGAGACCGCGTGCCTCGGCGGCGAGGTCGTGGGTGTAGGGCATGCACGCGGTGAGGTAGGTGCGGTGCTGCTCGCTCGAGGTCGACACCATGTCCTGGAGCGTGTCGTAGGAGCCCCGGATCCACTCGGGGGCCTGCGGGTCGCCGCGTTGTTCGACGTCGCGTTCGTGGGCGTAGGGGTCCGCAGGCAGGGTGCGCGCCAGCACCTGGAGGCGGGTCACGAAGCCGTCGCCGTTGGCGACGTGCTTGAGCAGTGTGCCGAACCGCTCGACGAGCGCCTCCTGGTCCTCGGAGTCGCGGGAGCCGACCCCCGGTCCCTCGATCTCGACCGTGGCGGTCAGCACCCGTCGCTCCAGGTGCATCAGCACCGCGAGCTCCCCGGTGCCGAGCGGCACGGTGAGCCAGCGGAGCCGTCCGATGCCGGGCGGTGGGCCGATGTCGACCTGGCTCCCGTCGATGCGGGTGCCTGCCTCCATGGCGTCCGATCGCCACACGGCGCGGCCGGAGCGCAGCGTCTTGCGGTACGACCGGTTGATCTCGAACCACCGGTAGAAGGTGCGCCTGCGGTACGGCAGGTAGACCACGGCGAAGCCCAGGATGGGGAACCCGACGAGGGTGGTGGCGCGCAGCGCCGTCCACGGCAGGACGATCCCCGAGATCAGCCCGAGCGCGCAGCAGAACAGGATGAAGACCAGCTCGCCCGGCTCGCGGTTCTTGCCGATGATCGCGCTCGGCTTGGCCTTCCCGACGAGGTAGGTGCGGCGGCGGGTGGCCGGCTCGATGCTCATGACTCGGCGTCACCTCCGGACCGCATGTGCCGCTGCGATGTGCGGGTCGCCTGCTCGGTGGGCGCGGTGGCGCGGCGCGTGCCGCTGCTCGCCATGCGGCGTGCTGCGTGGGCGGCCACGCCGGCGGCCATCAGGCC
>JBOHCZ010000050.1:0-3271 GCA_050699195.1 Streptomycetales bacterium | reverse complement strand
GCCGCTAGCTGCGCCGGGATGGTCGGCGGCGCCCAGCGGGTCCTCGACATGAGCGTCGAGTACGCCACCCAGCGGGAGCAGTTCGGCCGGCCGATCGGCAGCTTCCAGGCGGTGCAGCACCACTGCGCCGACATCGCCATTGACGTGCTGAGCTCCCGGTTCATCGCCTACGAGGCGATCTGGCGGCTCTCGGCGGGCCTGGAGGCGGCGGCCGAGGTATCGATGGCCAAGGCCTGGGTGAGCGAGGCCTACCAGCGGGTGTGCGCTCTCGGCCACCAGGTCCACGGGGCGATCGGCTTCACCCGGGAGCACGACCTGCACTGGTTCTCCCGCCACGCCATGGCCTCAGCACTGACGTTCGGCGACGGCGACTTCCACTGGGAGCGCGTCGCCCGCACCCTCGATCTCCCGCCCCAGTAACGCCGCACCGCCGCTCGGCGTGGCTGGGTGTCAGCAGCCGTCACCGTCACCGGCCGGTCCATTGAGGATCCCGCTTCTCCACGAAGGCCTGTACCCCTTCGGCGAAGTCGGCGCTGCCGTAGCAGGCGGCGACCAGATCGTCGCCGTCGGGGATCCGGGCCTCACGGAGCCGCCTGACGGCCTCCTTCGTGGCGCGCATCGTCAGCGGCGCGTGGCGGCTGAGCGCTGCGGTGAGCTCGCTCACCCGGGCGTCCAGGTCCTGCGCCGGGAGCAGCTCGGAGACGAACCCGGCATCCAGCGCCTGCCCGGCGGTGAGGAACGACGCGGTGTAGATGAGGTGCAGGGTGCGGGCGGACCCGAGCAGGTCCACGAGCCGCGCGCAGGTACGCATCGACAGGCAGTTGCCGAGCGTACGGGCGATGGGGACCCCGAACTTCGCATCGGGCGTGCAGACCCGCAGGTCGCAGGCCGCGGCGAGGGACAGGCCGCCGCCCACGGCGTACCCCTGGACCACGGCGAGGGTCGGCACCCGCACCGACTCGAGACTGCCGACGATCCGGTCCAGCCGCTCCTCGTAGGCCAACCCGTCCGCAGCACCGCTGAACTCCCGGAACTGGGTGATGTCGGTGCCGGCGACGAACGCCCGGCCTCCGGCGCCACGCAGCACGAGCACCCGGATGCTCTCGTCGGCCTCGACCTGCTCGCAGGCGCGATGGAGGCCCTCGTACATCTCCCAGGTGGCCGCGTTGCGCGCCTCCGGCCGGTTGAAGGTGACGGTGGCCACGGCCCCGTCCCTGGTGAACAGCAGCTCGTCGGTACTCACCCGACCGCTCCCTTCTC
This sequence comes from Streptomycetales bacterium, assembly GCA_050699195.1. Taxonomy (GTDB): domain Bacteria; phylum Actinomycetota; class Actinomycetes; order JBOHCZ01; family JBOHCZ01; genus JBOHCZ01. Next base: position 2,011 of record JBOHCZ010000050.1, on the reverse strand, counting down.
GCGCAGCGCGCTGATCTCCTCGGGCGAGTACCCGTGCCCGGCGAGGACGTCGTCGGTGTGCTCCCCGAGCAGCGGCGCAGGCTTTCGCACCCGGCCCGGGGTCTCGCTCATCTTGATCGGGATGCCCAGGCCAGGCATCCGGCCCTCGACCGGGTGCAGCGTCTCGACCACCATCTCCCGGGCCAGCACGTGGGGGTCCTCGCAGACCTGCGCGTAGTCCAGGATGGGGCCGCAGGGCACCCCCGCGTCGAGCAGCGCGCTCACCCACTCCTCCGTCGTCCGGTGGAGGAGCGTCGCCTCCAGCTCCGCGGCGAGCTCCGCCCGGTGCTCGAGCCGGTCGAGGTTGGTCGCGAACCGTTCGTCGGCGGGCAGGTCGCCCCGGCCGATCGTCGCGCAGAACCACTCCCAGAGGCGCTCGCTGTTGGCGCCGACCGTGATGTGCCCGTCGCGGGTACGCAGGGCCTGGTAGGGGGCGCTGAACCGGTGCGCGGAGCCGAGCCGCCCCGGCACCCGCCCGGTCGCCCACAGTTCGGCGGTCTCCCAGATCGACAGCGCCAGCGCGGACTCCATCAGAGACACGTCGATGTGCTGGCCGGTGCCCGTCTCGGCGCGGGCGATGTAGGCGGACAGGATGCCCACGGCGGCGAACAATCCGGCGGAGAGGTCACCGATCGGGATGCCGCTCTTCACGGGGTTGCCGCCGGCCTCCCCCGTCACGCTCATCACCCCGGACATGGCCTGGGCGATGAGGTCGTAGCCGGGCCGTGTGGCGTACGGGCCGCTCTGACCGAAGCCGGAGATGGAAGCGTAGATGATCCCGGGATTGATCTCGCGCACGCTGGGGTAGTCGACGCCGAGCCGCGCCGTCACCCCCGGGCGGAAGTTCTCCACCACCACGTCGGCATCCCCGACCAGGCGGCAGAACACCTTGTGCCCCTCGTCGTCCTTGAGGTTGAGGGCGATGCTGTCCTTGTTGCGGTTCACATGCAGGAACGAGACGTTGTCCGACCCCTTCCCGCGGACGCCCATCGCATGGCGCGAGGCGTCACCCACGCCCATCGGCTCCACCTTCGTCACCAGGGCACCCAGGTCGGCGAGCAGTTGGCAGCAGAACGGCCCGGCCATGACCTGCGTCAGGTCGAGGACACGCATCTTCTCCAGCGCGAACGTCATGAGTGCTCCCGGTGCGAGGGGCTGACATCTTCGGCTCCCGTCTCCTCGGCGGGGGGTGCGGGTCGCTGGGGCACGGGTGGGTGTCTCGTGAGCCGCTTCACCGATCTGGCGAGATAAGGCGCCCCGAGCATGAGGAGGGCGAGGAGCAACAGCACCAGGGCGAGCGGCCGGTTGAGGAAGATCGTGAGATCCCCGCCCCCCATCTCGGAGGTCTGCACGAGGGCCTTCTCCATCATGCTCCCCAGGATCAGCCCGAGGATCACCGGCGCGGCCGGGTAGTCGTACTTCTTCATCAGGTACCCGATCACGCCGAACGCCAACGCCATCCAGACCCCCCACATGCGGTTCTCGATGGCGTACGCACCGATGAGAGCGAGCAGCAGGATCAGCGGGTACAGCAGGCTGTAACGCAGCCGCAGGAGCAAGCCGAAAGCCGGCGCGAGGGGCAGGTTCATGAGCACGAGCAGCACGTTGCCGACGTAGAAGGACGCCATCAGCCCCCACACCAGCTCCGGCTGGTCCTGCAGCAACAGGGGCCCGGGCTGCAGCCCGAAGATGGTGAAGGCCCCGAGCAGCACCGCTGTGGTCCCGGACCCCGGGATGCCCAGGGTGAGCGTGGGCACGAAGGCTGCGTTGGCCGCCGCGTTGTTGGCGGCCTCCGGACCTGCGACGCCCGCAAGGGCGCCCTTGCCGAAACGTTCCGGGTTTCTGGAGACCCGGCGCTCGAGGTCGTAGGCGAAGAAGGAGGCGAGGGTGGCGCCGGCGCCGGGGAGTACCCCGATGAGGAACCCGGCCACGCCGCCCCGGACCGTCGGGCCGCTGATCTCCCGCAGGTCCC
>JBOHCZ010000049.1:0-11535 GCA_050699195.1 Streptomycetales bacterium | reverse complement strand
GCCGGCGGCTCCGCCGCCGGCAGCGCCACCCGCACCCGAGCGCCCGGCCGAGGCTCCCGCCTCGCCGGGAGCGGGCAGCACCCCGGAAACCTACGTGACGCCCCTGGTCCGCAAGCTCGCCGCGGAGCACGACGTCGACCTGACCCGGGTCGAGGGCACCGGGGTGGGAGGCCGGATCCGCAAGCAGGACGTGCTCGAAGCTGCGAAGGCGCGGGAGGCCGAACGGGCCGCCGCCGCACCTCCCGCCGCCGCCGCACCCCCCGCGGCAGCGCCCGTACCGTCGCCGCTGCGCGGCCGCACCGAGAAGATGTCGCGGTTGCGCTCGGTCATCGCCACCCGCATGGTCGGGTCGCTGCAGACCTCGGCTCAGCTCACCACCGTCGTCGAGGCCGACGTCACGAAGATCGCGCGGCTGCGCAAGCGCGCGAAGGACACCTTCGAGGCGAGCGAGGGCGTACGGCTGTCCTTCCTGCCGTTCTTCGCCAAGGCGACCGTCGAGGCGCTCAAGGCGCACCCCAAGCTGAACGCGCTCATCGACACCGCCAGCGGGACCATCACCTACCACGACGCGGAGCATCTCGGCATCGCGGTGGACACCGAGCGCGGCCTGCTCGTGCCGGTGATCCACGACGCCGGGGACCTGAACCTCGGTGGTCTGGCCCGCAAGATCGCGGACATCGCCGAGCGCACCCGAGGCAACAAGGTGCATCCCGACGAGCTGTCCGGCGGCACCTTCACGCTCACCAACACGGGCAGTCGCGGGGCGCTGTTCGACACGCCGATCATCAACCAGCCGCAGGTCGGCATCCTCGGCACGGGTACGGTCGTGCAGCGGCCGGTCGTCGTCACCGATCCGGTCCTGGGGGAGGTCATCGCGATTCGATCCATGGTCTACCTCGCGCTGACCTACGACCATCGCCTGGTCGACGGGGCCGACGCCGCCCGCTTCCTGCAGGCCGTGAAGGAGCGGCTCGAGGACGGCGGCTTCGAGACCGATCTCGGATTCTGATGGCCGATCACGGCACCCCCTTGCGCACGTAGCGACCCCGATCACCGGGTAAGAGCCCCGAGACAAGATCATCGTCTTGAAGGGGAGCCGATGGCCGGGCGCAGCAAGGTCATCGTGGTCGGCGCGGGCATCGCGGGCCTGTGCGCCGCCCGCCATCTCACCCGGGCCGGGGTGGAGGTGGAGATCCTCGAGGCCTCCGACGGCGTGGGCGGCCGGGTGCGCACCGACCTGGTCGACGGGTTTCGCCTGGACCGCGGTTTCCAGGTGCTGCAGTCCGCCTATCCGGAGGCCCGGGTCACGCTCGACTACCCCGCCCTGCGGCTGCGGGCGTTCACCGCTGGGGTGCTCGTCTACGCAGGGGGTGGCCGCCACCGCTTCAGCGACCCGCGCAGGCACCCCGGGGACGCCGTCGCGTCGCTTCGTGCACCCGTCGGCTCCCCCAGCGACAAGCTGCGCCTCGCAGCGCTCGTCGCCAGGGCGAGCAGCCTCCCGGCCGAGCGCCTGCTGCGGCAGCCGGAGCGGAGCACGGCCGAGGCGGTGGCCGAGAGCGGCATTTCCCCGCGCCTCGTCGAGCGCTTCCTCCGGCCGTTGCTCGCCAGCATCTTCCTCGAGCGCGAGCTCGAAACCTCGGGGCGGTTCGCCGACCTCATGCTCCGTACTCTCGCAAGGGGGCACGCCTGCGTGCCCGAGGCCGGGATGGAGGCGATCCCCCGCCAGCTCGCCGCGGGATTACCGCGCGGCGCCATCCGCTGCGGATCGAAGGTGACCACGGTGTCTGCCGATGGCGTGACGACGGAGACCGGGACGCTCCGCGCCCGGGCGGTGGTGGTCGCCACCGACCCCGCCACGGCCGTACGCCTGCTGCCCGGGCTCCGGGAGCCGGCGCTGCGCGGGGTGACGACGCTCTACCACGTCGCCGACGACGACCCCCTGGGTACGCCGGCCCTGCTCCTTGACGGGGACGGCCGGGGACCCGTGACCAGCAGCGTCGTCCTCACCGCCGTGGCCCCCTCGTACTCCCCCGACCGGCGGGCTCTCATCTCCTCGTCGGTGATCGGCCGCGACTCCCCCGATCTCGCGGACCTCGAGGCCGCTGCGCGCCGGCGGCTGGCGAGCATGTACGACATCGGCCCGGGCGCCCTGGAGCACCTCGCGACCTACCACGTTCCTGCGGCCGTTCCCGCGATGCCGCCGCCCCACAACTTCCGCAGGCCGGTCCGCCTCGTCGACGGGCTGTACGTGTGCGGCGACCACCGGGACTCGAGCTCGCTGCAGGGGGCGATGGTGTCCGGCCGGCGGGCCGCCCGCGCGGTCCTCGCCGATCTCGGCCTGTCCCTTCCACACACCGAAACGAGAGGGCGCTCGTGAGCTTCGACGGGAAGCCGCACATCCTGGCGGCCAGCGGCGGGCTGGTCCCCGTCGAGGGCGGCGGGCCGTTCCACTGGCGCTTCGGTCCCCTCATGCACCACGCGATCGAGCTCGCGGGGCGACCCGAGCGGCCTCGCTTCTGCTACGTGGGTACGGCGGGCGGCGACAGCCTGGAGCGGCTGGTCGCGATGAGCCGCGCCCTGACCGGGACTGGGGTGCGGCTGTCGCGGCTCGAGCTGTTCCCGCAGCCCAACGTGCCCGACATCCGGGCGCACCTGCTGGACCAGCACGTCGTCTGGGTGGGCGGCGGCAGCGTCGCGAACCTGCTCGCGGTGTGGCGCGCGCACGGACTGGGCGCCGTCTTCCGGGAGGTCTGGGAAGCTGGGGTGGTGCTCGCGGGCACCAGCGCCGGCTCGCTGTGCTGGCACGTGGGTGGTACGACCGACGCCTTCGGCCCGCAGCTGCGCGGTTTCACCGACGGGCTCGGCCTGCTCCCCTACGCCAACTGCGTGCACTACGACACCGAACAGCAGCGGCGACCGCTGTTCCGGCGGCTGGTCGCCGACGGCACGCTGCCACCGGGCTACGCGACCGACGACGGCGTCGGCCTCCACTACGCCGGGACGCAGCTGGTCGAGGCCGTTTCCGACCGGCCCGGCGCGGCCGCCTACCTCGTGACACCCGACGGCAGCGGCGCGACGACGGAACAGCAGATCGCGGCGCGCCTGCTGGGTTGAGGCGGCGCTAGGCCGTGTGCAGGACGCCGGGCAGCTGCGCGGCCTTCTCGGAGAATTCGCGGGCCAGCGGTTCCTGCTCGTACCTCCCCAGGCGATGCGAGAAGTCGCGGAGGTATTCGGCGCTGCGCAGCGAACGAAGCTGGCCGGCGAGGACGAGCGCGTGCCCGCCGATCGCGCACGCCTGGTCGAGGTCGCCCTGCTCCAGGTGCGCGGTGGCGAGAACGGTGGAGCAGAACGCCCGGCTGCGGGCGTAGGAGTCGTTGCGCAGCGCCAGGGACTGCTCCGCGTAGCGCTGGGACTGGCGCGGGATGCCGAGATCGCGGTAGCAGTGCCCGAACTCGTCGGCGAGCTGTGCATCGTCGAAGAACGCCACCCACGCCGGATCGTCGTCCGGACGCGCGACTCCCAGGTGGGTCTCGGCCCTGCGCAGCGCGGCCTCGCATGCCGGGACATCACCGAGGACGCCGTGCCCCCGCGCCTCGACCGCGCAGAAGATCGCCTTCGCCCTCGGAGTGGCCCAGCCGCTGGCGCCCTGCTGTGCTGAGCGCGCTAGCTGCACGGCCTCTTGACCGTGGCCGAGATAGGTCGCCTGGCGGCTCATGGTGGCGAGGACGTACCCGCCGAACGAACGGTCCCCGGCGGACTGGGACAGCCGGAGGGCCTGCACGAAATAGCGCTGGGCCAGCCCGTGCAGGCCGGTGTCGTAGGCCATCCATCCCGCGAGCCGGGTCAGTTCGGAGACCGCCGCGAGCAGCGCCCGCCCGACCTCGTCCGAGTAGCTGCCGCGCAGCAGCGGAGCCACGTCGGTGTTGAGATACTCCACGAGGGCGGTGCGGCCGTGGCCGCCGCCGAAGCGGTCGTCGAGCCCCTTGAAAAGCTGCCCGGTGGCGCGTACCGCCGCGACGTCGGACCAGCCGACGAGCGTCCCCCCGGTACGGCTGACCGTCTCTTCGGGTGGGCTGACAAGCCAGTCCCTGCTCGGGGCGATGAGTGCGGTCGTACCGAACGCGGAGCTGAGCAGGAACTCCCGGCGATGCACGTCACTCCTCCACAATTCGGTGGCGATCTCGACGCTCTTGGCCATTGATCCCGGGAACTCTAGTCCGACGTGCGCCGCCGAAAGTTCAGGGTGGGCCATTCCGAGGTCGTCGGCCGTGACCAGCCGCCCGAGCTGGCGGCCGATCGCTTCCGCGAGGAGGCTTGGCACCAGGCCTCGCGGCTGCTGCCCGTGGAGCCACCGTGCGACGCTGGTCTTGTCGTAGCGCAGCGTGATCCCGTGGGCGCGCCCCAGCTCGTTCACGCGCCGCGCCAGTCCGGCGTGCGAGCACCCGGCCTCTTTGATGAGTGCGTCCAACCCGTGGCTGGGCTGTGCTACGCCAGTCATGTCACTCGCCCTCCCCAGGCGATTCCTTTCGCGCCGCAATATAGTCAGTGGCTCGACTTGGCAAATCGGAATGAAGCATAATGATCCACGAAAGAGTGAGCTAAACCGGTGCATCCCCATGGGAGCGCAAAATCGCGCCCCTTTCGCGCCCCCTCGCACATCCGTACACCCCGGTACTTTTCTGACTTCTGCCGCACGAGGCTGCGCCTTCCCCGAATATCAGAGGTAGCAAGTCGTGATCGATCGGTCACGGCGGAGCGAACCAGTTCAAGGGGGAGGAACCAGATGATGTTGGGACGGCGTCGGCGCTCTGCGCTCTTGACCTCGGCGCTCTACTACGGGGAGGAACGGCGCTGGGACGTGGTACCCGGGGCTCACACGGTGGGGAGCAGGCGTTCGCTGGCATGCTCGTGCGCGCGGCCGGACTGCCAGCGCCCGGGCGAGCATCCCTGGGATCCCTACTGGTATGTCCAGGCGAGCTTCGACCCCGCCACCATCCGCTGGTGGTGGACCAGGAACCCGCAGGCGAGCATCGTGCTGCCCACCGGCCGCGGCTTCGACGCCCTCGACGTGCCGGAGTATCCCGGGCGGCGGGCCCTGGCGCGTCTCGAGCGCATCGGGGTCCCGCTCGGCCCGGTGGTGGTGACGCCCGACCAGCGCATGCTCTTCTTCGTCGTCCCAGGGGGGCGCGAGGAACTGCCGTCTTTGCTCGACCAGCTGGGCTGGGCCGCGTCGGAACTCGACCTCCGCTGCCACGGTGACGGCGACTACCTGGTGGCCCCCGCATTGGAGCCCGAGTCACGCGACCTTCGCCGCTGGGAGCGCGCTCCCTCCGACGACAACCGCCGGCTGCCGGAGACCCACCTGCTGATCAGCTCGATCGCGTACGCCTGCCGTCCGTCGGCGCGGATCCCCGCCCAGCTCTCACGGCGCTTGTGACCGGGAAGGAACCTGTCGTGAACGCAACAGTGAAGGCGAGAGTGAACCCACCCGTGAGCGGAACACCTGGTAGTGACTACATGCCCGTCGCCGCCGTCGCGACGCCCGCCGCCGATACGGAGCCCGACCTGTACCGGGTCTTCAGCTACGCGGTCCTGGCCCAGCACCGGCGCATCTGCATGGGCGGGGTCGACGTGTGCACCTGCGGGTCGTCCTGGGCGGACTGCGAGGTGACGCGGCTCGCACACGAGCTCCTGACCGGCGGGGGGTGATCGCGGCGCGTCGAGCACCGGTGGACAATGTGCTTCCTGCGACATCGTTGACTCTCGCCTCGAGGGTCCCCCGATGGGTCGCTAGGAGGACACGTGAGAAGGTACGCCGAAGCAGTGCTCGATGATCCCGTACGTCGCCTGCTGATCACGGGAGGGGTGGTCGTCACCCTTCCGCTCGTTCTCGTCCTCGGGGCGGTCGCGCTGGTCCACGACGACCCCAACACCGTCGTGGCCGAACAGCCCCGCAGTGACCGGCTCTGCCCCGAGGGCGTGGGGGAATGCACCGCGCAGTCCGCCTTGAACTCCTTCCAGCTGCCCGGGTCGGCCGCTGCGACGGTCCGCACCCGCCCGTCGGATCTGGTCGGCCTGCCGGTCGGGCTCGGGAAGGGGGACGCACTCAACGGTGCGCCCGCGGCGGGAGCGGAGCAGCCCCTCGAGTCCGCGCCGGTGCCGGGAACCTCCGTTGCCCCCTCATCCCCGGCACCGGCGCGGCACCCCGCGGACCGCGGCGGCGCCACCGGAGGCGATCGCGGGTCCTCCGGGCCGGTCCCCGTCGTCGAGATCCGTACCGTCGACGTCTGGCAGGGCGGCTTCTCCACGAAGGTGACGATCACCAATGTCACCGACCATCCGATAGGGGGCTGGGCGCTGCGATTCGGCCTCGGTCACGCCGATGTGACGACGTCGTGGAACGCCGATGTCAGCGACGGCGAGGGCGAGGTAAGGGCCCGCGGTGCCCTCTGGAACGAGCTGATCCCCCCGGGCGGGGCGGTGCAGTTCGGCTTCACGGCCGACGGCTGGCCGACCCCGCCGCGCGACTGCGAGCTCAACGGCCGACCCTGCGGGGCGTCCGACTGACGTGCCGCCGCGGCAGGCGTTGGGCGTAGGCTCGGACAGCGTGGGAGAGTTGCGATACATCCACGCGGGTTTCGGGGAGCGCGCGGTCCCCTACGAGGATGCCTGGGCCGAGCAGCGCCGGCTGCACGCCGCCCGGGTCGGCGACGAGATCCCGGACGCCGTGCTGCTCCTAGAGCACCCCCCCGTCTACACCGCCGGCAAGCGCACCCAGCCCTGGGACCGGCCGCTGGACGGCACGCCCGTGATCGATGTCGATCGCGGCGGCAAGATCACCTGGCACGGTCCCGGCCAGCTCGTCGGCTACCCGATCGTGCGGCTGGCCGAGCCCGTCGACGTGGTCGCCTACGTCCGGCTCGTCGAGGAGGTGCTGATCCGGACCTGCGCCGATCTCGGCCTTACCGCGGGTCGGGTCGAGGGCCGCAGCGGAGTCTGGGCGCCGCCCGGCGACCACGGCGTTGAGCGCGGCGTTGAGCGCGGCGAGGAACGGAAGGTCGCGGCGATCGGCATCCGCGTCGCCCGGGGTGTGACCATGCACGGCTTCGCGCTGAACTGCGAGTGCGACCTGCGGTGGTTCGACCGCATCGTGCCGTGCGGGATCCAGGACGCGAGCGTCACGTCGCTGTCCGATGAGCTCGGCCGGCGGGTCACGGTCCGCGAGGCGGTGCCCATCGTCGAGCGGCACTTCTCCGAGCTGCTCGGGGTGGTGTCCCCGGGTACGGCGCCCGCCCAGCCACGGCCCGTACGGGCACAGGGCGCGCCCGCCTGACACCGTACCCTGGAAGGGCCTACCGAGCAGGAAGCCTACCGAGGAGGCGGCTGTGTCAGCTGTGGTACCGGAAGGTCGCAGGCTGCTGCGACTCGAGGTCCGCAACAGCCAGACGCCGATCGAGCGCAAGCCCCCGTGGATCAAGACCCGGGCCCGGATGGGCCCGGAGTACACCGGGCTGAAGGCCCTCGTTCGTCGCGAGGGGCTCCACACGGTGTGCCAGGAGGCCGGGTGCCCCAACATCTTCGAATGCTGGGAGGATCGCGAGGCGACCTTCCTCATCGGCGGTGACCAGTGCACCCGGCGCTGCGACTTCTGCCAGATCGACACCGGCAAGCCGGCTGCCCTCGACCCCGACGAGCCACGGCGGGTCGCGGAGTCGGTGGCGACCATGGGGCTGCGCTATGCGACAGTGACCGGCGTGGCGCGCGACGATCTCGCCGACGGCGGGGCGTGGCTGTACGCCGAGACGGTGCGGCAGGTCCACGTGATGGTGCCCGGCTGCGGCGTCGAGCTGCTCATCCCCGACTTCAACGCGCGCGACGAGCAGCTCGGTGAGGTCTTCTCTGCGGAGCCGGAGGTGCTCGCCCACAACATCGAGACGGTGCCGCGGATCTTCCGGGAGATCCGCCCGGCGTTCCGCTACGAGCGCTCGCTCGATGTCATCCGGCGCGCCCGCGAGGCCGGTCTGGTGACCAAGTCCAACCTCATCCTGGGCCTCGGCGAGGAGCGCCGCGAGGTGCTTGGCTCATTGCGTGACCTTCGTGCGGCCGGGTGCGAGCTCGTGACGATCACGCAGTACCTCCGGCCCTCGGTACGGCACCATCCCGTGGCGCGTTGGGTGCGGCCGGAGGAGTTCGTCGAGCTGCGCGACGAGGCCGAGGCGATGGGGTTCGCCGGTGTGCTGTCCGGGCCGCTCGTCCGCTCGTCCTACCGGGCGGGCCGCCTCTACCAGCGAGCCATCGAAATGCGTCGCAGCGCCTGAGCCGCGCGGGCCCACGGTGTTGGGGGCTCGACGCGGTGCCGGTGGTCGCGGCGCGCGAAGACGGGTCACCCGGACGGGTCACGTACCGTGGTTTATCGCTCACCCACCGTGCCGAGAATAGTGGGGATGCCCCATTCGTTCTCGACCGCGGAGTCTCCTATGCCCCGAGCCAGAGTGCCCGATCTGCCCCTCCCCCTCGGTGCCCTGGTATGGGGGATCGTCGATGTGGTCCTCGACGGCGGGCAGCGCGGCTCACGCCACAACGCCTGGGACGCGGTGTGTTCCGACCGCATGCAGGCCCGGGCGCGCGAGGAGGCGTGGGCCGAGATCGACGCCGTGTCGCGGGTGGGCGGGGCCGCGCACAGCGAAGAGGCGTCCTCCGCCTCCTGACCGCGCGAGGGCCGGCTCCACCGCCAGGAACGCAGCCAGTTCCGCAGCCCAGCTCCACCACCAGCTCCGCAGCGTTTGCCGGTGCGCTTTCCGGTGCGAGGGGCTCCCCGCGTATCCTGCCTGGCATGGCGAGGAACGAGGGGTCAGAGAAGACAGGGCGGCTCGCACACATCCGCGGGGCCTACCAGATCACCAGGCGCGCCGATCCAAAGATCCTGCCGATACTCCTGCTCTCCGGCCTCGGGGTCGCGGCGCTGTGCCTCGTGATCGGATTCGTCACCGGCCACCCGATCTATCTCGGCATCCTCGGCGTCGCGCTCGGGCTGCTGGTCGCGACGATCCTGTTCGGCCGGCGTGCCGAGCGGGCGGCCTACCTCCAGGTCGAAGGACAGCCCGGGGCCGCGGCGGCGGTCCTCAACGCCCTGCGACGCGGGTGGACGGTGACGCCCGCGGTGGCGGTCACCCGTAACCAGGACATCGTGCACCGCGCGGTGGGACGCCCCGGCATCGTGCTGATCGGCGAAGGCGCGCCGCACCGGGTCGCCAACCTGCTCGGCGCGGAGAAGCGGCGGATGTCCCGGATCGCGGGCGAGACCCCGATCTATGACGTGATGGCGGGCAATGCCGAGGGGCAGGTCCCGCTCCGCAAGCTGCAGCGCCACCTGATGAAGCTGCCGCGCCGCCTGCGGCCCGCTGAGGTGACCGAGCTCAACAACCGACTGCGCGCGGTGGGTGCAGGGTCGAACGTGCCGATCCCGAAGGGGCCGCTCCCGAAGAACGCGCGGCTCCCACGCGGCGGCAAGCTTCGCTGACCAGCCGCACGGCACAGCGATCGGCCCCGGCAGCGCTCCTGGCAACGCCACAGCCCCTCCGCACCGACAGCTTCCTCCTCGGCGATCGTTCGCAGCGGCGGTGAGCCGCCTACGTGCGATTCACGTCCGTAGGACGGCGGTGTCGCTCGCACGATCGTGCAGCCCGCGGTGGTCACGGTCCCAGAGCATCGCGGGAACTGCCAGGCAGAGCAACGCGGTGCGCACCGCGACCGCCCACACCCTCGGCACGCCGCCGTCCGGCCGCGCCACCCGGATCCCCGCGAGGCGCATGCCCAGGGTCACGCCGAGGGTCCCCACGAGGAGGAGATTCTCCAGCGCGAAGATCCCGAGGGTCGTGAAGGCACCTCCCCCCAGCAGTCCACGCGCGATCGCGACACAGAGCAGCCAGTCGACGATGATCGCGCCGAGACGGCGGGGGAAGCTCGCGATCGAGCCGGGGCCCTCCTCCGGGAGCCCGAGCCGCTCGCCCGGGTAGCCGAGCTCGACACCGGCTCCCGAGGCCGCCGCCCGCGGCCCGGCCAGCCATGACCCGATCGATCGACGGTCCACGCCACAACGCTACCCCGCGTCTTCGAGGCTCGGCCGGCCGCACCGCCGTCCGGCTCCTTCGGGCTCCCTTCGGGCTGTTGGCCGGCGCCCCGGACCACCTGCGGCTAGGGTCGAATCACAGGCGGCAGCGCGTTACACGGGGGAAACATTCGAGACATGCCAGAGAAACGGGCTCCCCGTACGGTCCGTTAGCAGTGGCCGCCACCAGATCGCCGAAGGACCGAGGGCTCGCGTCCGCCGTGGGGTGCCTGCCCCTGCGCCGCGGCACGCGGGCCGAGGAGGACGAATGTTCCAGAACCCCGACGAGGTACTGAAGTACGTCCGCGACGAAGGCGTGGAGTTCGTCGACGTCCGGTTCTGCGACCTGCCGGGCGTCACGCAGCACTTCACCGTCCCTGTGGAGTCGTTCGACGCCGGGATCTTCACCGACGGGCTGATGTTCGACGGCTCGTCGATCCGCGGCTTCCAGGAGATCCACGAGTCCGACATGGCGCTCAAGCCGGACCCGAACAGTGCGTTCCTCGACCCGTTCCGGGCCGACAAGACCCTCAACCTGCACTTCTACGTCCACGACCCGCTCACCGGCGAGCCGTACAGCCGCGACCCGCGCAACGTCGCCCGCAAGGCCGAGACCTATCTCAAGGGCAGCGGCGTCGCGGACACCGTGTATTTCGGCCCCGAGGCGGAGTTCTACGTCTTCGACGACGTACGGTTCGAGACCAAGCAGAACGCCGGCTACTACCACATCGACTCGATCGCCGGCGCCTGGAACACCGGCCGCATCGAGGAGGGCGGCAACCGCGGGTACAAGGTGCGCTACAAGGGCGGCTACTTCCCCGTCCCCCCCGTCGACCACTTCGCCGACCTGCGTGCCGAGATGTCCCGCGAGCTCGAGCAGGCCGGCATCCGGGTCGAGCGCCAGCACCACGAGGTCGGCACCGCCGGGCAGGCCGAGATCAACTTCGCGTTCGGGACGCTGCTCCAGGTCGCCGACCGGCTGATGACCTACAAGTACGTCGTCAAGAACGTCGCCTGGCGCAACGGCAAGACCGCCACGTTCATGCCGAAGCCGATCTTCGGCGACAACGGCTCGGGCATGCACTGCCACCAGAGCCTCTGGAAGGACGGCAGCCCGCTCTTCTACGACGAGATCGGCTACGCCGGGCTCTCCGACACCGCGCGCTACTACATTGGCGGGCTGCTCAAGCACGCCCCGTCGCTGCTGGCGTTCACCAACCCGACCCTGAACTCCTACCACCGGCTCGTGCCAGGCTTCGAGGCTCCGGTCAACCTGGTCTACTCGCAGCGCAACCGTTCGGCGTGCATCCGCATCCCGATCACCGGCTCGAACGCGAAGGCCAAGCGCATCGAGTTCCGGGTGCCCGACCCGTCCTGCAACCCCTACCTCGCCTTCTCGGCGATGCTCATGGCGGGCCTGGACGGCA
>JBOHCZ010000048.1:0-5624 GCA_050699195.1 Streptomycetales bacterium | reverse complement strand
GCTCGACCACGATACGGTCCTCGAGCGGCTTGATTTTGACCTTGGTCTTGGCGGTCGCGGTCGTCACGATGTGACCTCCTCCTTGGAGATCTCATGGCAGTCGTTGGCATTGGATGGCGACTGACGGCCCGCCGTCGCGGAACACAGGCCGCCCTCGTCGTTGAGCACACGCCAGAGGCGAGTGCCAACTCGAACCCTAGGGGGGCGTTAGCACTCAGTCAACTAGAGTGCCAGCCCTCCCGCCCATCGGGGTGATGCGCCGCTCACGAGACGTTCACGTCACACCCGATCACACCCGATCACAGCTGCCACGATCATGGGACCATGGAGCTCGAGACGTTCCGGGCGCTGCTCAGCCCGCAGGGCCAGCGGCTGCTCGGCTCGCTCCCGACCTACGACCCCGGCGAGGCGCTCTCCGTCGCGACCCGGCTGCGTCACGACCATCCGGGTGAGCTGGTCGCGGCCGCCCTCACGCAGGCCCGCCTGCGCGCTCGCGCGCGCGAGAAGTTCGGGGACCTCGCCGATCTCCTCTACTTCACACCCGAAGGGCTCGAGCAGGCCACCCGCAGGACGGTGGCCGACCACCGGGCACGCCGCTTCGCGGCATCGGGCGCGCGGCGCGTGGCCGACCTCGGCTGCGGGATCGGCGGCGACCTGCTGGCGTTCGCCAGGGTCGGGCTCGGCGTACTCGGCGTCGACAGGAACCCCCTCGCTGTCGAGATAGCGGCGGCGAACGCCGCGGCGGTCGGGCTCTCCGACCTCGTGGCGGTGCGGCGCGGCGACCTGACACGAACCGCGTTGACCGGGTGCGACGCGGCCTTCCTCGACCCTTCCCGGCGTACCGAGCGGGGTCGCGTCTTCGACCCCGACGCCTACTCCCCGGCGTGGTCCTTCGTCGAGGAGCTGCCGCGGCGCGTCCCCCGTACGGCGGTCAAGGTCGCGCCCGGCATCCCGCACGAGCGGGTGCCAGAAGGAGCGGAGGCCGAATGGGTGTCCGACGGCGGACACGTCAAGGAGGCCGCCCTGTGGTTCGGCGACCTCGCGACGGCGCGTCGGCGGGCGACCCTGCTGCCCGAGGGGGTCACCCTGGCGGACGAAAGGCCGCTCGGCGTCACCGGCACCCCTCCCGTGGCGCCGCCCGGGCGCTACCTCTACGAGCCCGACGGTGCGGTGGTCCGCGCCCACCTGGTCGCCGGGGTCGCGGAGCGGGTCGACGGCTGGCTCGTCGATCGCACCATCGCCTACGTGTCCACCGATCGGCTGGTGACGACACCGTTCGCGGTGGCGTACGAGATCACCGACGTGCTGCCGTTCGGGCTCAAGAGGCTGCGCGGGCTGCTGCGCGAGCGTGGCGCCGGGCGGGTGATCATCAAGAAGCGCGGCTCGGCCGTGGACACCGAGAGGTTGCGCAGGCAGCTCCGGCTGTCCGGCGAGGGCGCTGCGGTGGTGATCCTCACCCGCGTCGCGGGACGGCCGACCATGCTGCTCTGCCGCCCGGCAGCACCCGCTCCCTGACGCATCTCAGGTGGATGGCAGCCAGGAAGATATCTCGAGTCCACGATGTTGGCCGTGGCGCCCGATGCGTCAGGGCGCCCCGACCTGAGGAGGCCGCATGCACAGCGTTGCCGTGACCCGCCCCGGCGGACCCGAGGTCCTCGAGCTGACCGACGGCGAGGCGCCGAGCCCAGGCCCGGGAGAGGTCCTGGTGGACGTCGCCGCGAGTGGCGTCAACTACATCGACGTCTACCGCCGCACGGGGATCTACCCGGTGCCCACACCGTTCGTCGCCGGCAGCGAGGCGTCGGGCACGGTGACCGAGGTCGGTCCCGGGGTCGCGGAGATCAGCGTCGGTGACCGCGTGGCGTGGGCGACCGTGCCGGGCTCCTACGCCGACCAGGCGGTGGTCGCGGCGGAGCAGGCGGTGCCGGTGCCGGAGGGGGTGCCCACCGAGACGGCGGCCGCGAGCATGCTCCAGGGCATGACCGCCCACTACCTCACCCACGACACGCACCCGGTACAGCCCGGCGACACCGCCCTCGTACACGCCGGAGCCGGCGGCATGGGGCTGCTGCTCACCCAGCTCGTCCGGCTGCGCGGCGGCCGGGTCATCGCCACCGTCTCCACACCGGAGAAGGAGCGGCTCGCCCGCGATGCCGGGGCGCACGAGGTCATCCGCTACGGCGAGGTCGACTTCCCGGCCGAGGTCGCGCGCCTCACCGACGGCCAGGGGGTGGACGTCGTGTACGACGGCGTCGGGCGCACCACCTTCGACGGCAGCCTCACCAGCCTGCGCCAGCGCGGCCTGCTCGCCCTGTACGGGCAGGCCAGCGGCCCGGTGCCGCCCTTCGACCTGGGACGGCTTGCGGCCCATTCGCTCTTCCTCACACGGCCCACGCTGGCCCACCACATCGCCACCCGCGAGGAGTTGCTGAAGCGCGCGACGGCCGTACTCGACCTGGTGGCTGCGGGAGACCTGCAGGTCCGGATCGGCAAGCGGTACGCCCTGGCGGAGGCCCGTACCGCACACGAGGATCTGGAGGCCCGCCGCACCACCGGCAAGCTGCTGCTGATCCCCTGACGGGCCGAGCAGCCCTCCGGGCCGGGTCCGATCCCCCGCGCGCCCCGCGTGCACGTCGGCTGAGCATGGCCGTCGCCTGCTCAGACGAGGAGAACCAGCGCCAGGTAGGCCGCGTAGGCCCCGCACAGCAGCGCCCCGGCCGCCCGGCCGAGGTGACCCCGGGCGGCAAGGGCCACGACGGCGAGCGGCAGGGCCGCCGCGACGAGGGCGGGCCCGGTCATCCCGGGCACGTCCAGCGGTCGCGCGAGAGCGGCGGCCCCGAGCGAGGCGGTCGCGTTGTACGTGGCGGAGCCCACCACCCCGGCCACCGCAAGCTCGCTGACCCCATGCCGGGCCGCCGCCACCACCAGCGCGAACAGCTCCGCCGTCGTCGCGAGCGCCAGCAGGGTGAGACCGACGGCGGTGTCGGACTGGCCGAGCGCCTCGACCAGGCGGACCGCCCCGCCGACCGCCACGTTGCCCCCCGCGAGCATGAGCACGACGCCGACGGCGCAGAGCACCAGCCCGGTCGCGGCGGAGCGCCGCGCGCCCTCGGTGTCCCTGACTTCCGGCGTGTCCTGGAGTCCCTCCCGGTCGGCCTCTTCTGCCAGCTCACCCAGGGTCGGCGGCGCCTTCTCCCGCCACCAGACCAGGGCCACGAGCCCGGCGTAGGCGAGGAGCAGCAGCAGCCCCGCGACCCGCCCCACGTGCCCACCGGAGAGGGCGAGCAACGCGCAGCCGCCCGCCACGGCGGAGAGCGCGGCGTAGCCCCGGACCCGGGAGCCGAACGGCAACGGCCGGGTCAGCGCCGCGAGGCCCAGGGCCGCGGTCAACATCGTGATGTTGGCGCCGATGACGTCGCCTGCGGCCAGTCCGGGCCGGCCTTCGAGCGCGGCCAGGACGGCCGTGAGCATCTCCTCGGGCTCCGCGCCGGCGAGCAGGATCCCCACGGCGAGCACGGACACCCCGAGCTTGCGTGCGGCGCTCGCCGCGTTCCCGGCGAACATCTCGGCGCCCGCGGCCAGCAGGACCGCCGAGACGGTCAGCAACCCCAGACCCGCCAGCACCGACGGCTCCTCGCGTGTCGTGCACCAGGTCCTAGCGGGTCACCTGCTCGAACTCCCAGGACTGCGGCGGGTGGGCGACCAGCTCCGGGGGCGGGTCGACGAGCCCGATCGGCTCCTCGGACCACCAGGTGATGACGACGACGCGATCGTCCGAGCTGCGGTAGACCTCGGAACGCACCAGATCGTCGGGATCTTCCAGATCGGGCAGCGCCTCGTCGAAGACCCATCGCACGAGCGCGTCCGCGCACCCGGGCGCGGCGACGACCTCCCACATGCTGGCGGTGATACTAGCGGTCATGAGGGCCTCCGGAGGCGGCCACGGCCATGCTGTGCACGATGTCCGTGACCGGCAGGGACGGGTCTGCGGGCAGGTCGAGCGGTGACGGCGCGACGCCGCTGGCGAGGAGTGCCGAGCCCAGCGCGGCCACCATCGCACCGTTGTCGGTGCACAGGCTGGGTCTCGGCACCCGGAGCCGGATGTCCGCCGCCTCGCAACGCTGCTCCGCGATCGCGCGCAGTCGCGAGTTGGCGGCGACCCCCCCGCCGATGAGCAGGTGGCCGATCCCGTGCTCCCGGCAGGCCCGCACCGCCTTCGCCGTGAGCACGTCCACCACGGCCTCCTGGAACGACGCCGCGACGTCGGCGACCGGCACCGGCTGGCCGCCGAGCTCGCGCGCCTCGACCCAGCGGGCGACGGCGGTCTTGAGCCCAGAGAACGAGAGGGCGTAAGCGGGATCGCGCGGCCCGGTCATGCCGCGCGGGAAGGTGATCGCGGCGGGGTCGCCGGTCAGCGCGGCGCGGTCGATGTGCGGCCCTCCGGGGAACGGCATCCCGAGCACCCGGGCGACCTTGTCGAACGCCTCACCCGCGGCATCGTCGACCGTGCCCCCCAGCGGCCGGACATCTCCCGTCAGGTCAGCGACCAGCACGAGGGAGGAGTGGCCGCCGGACACCAGCAGCGCCACGCAGGGCTCCGGGAGCGCACCGTGCTCGAGCTGGTCGACGGCGACGTGCGCGGCGAGATGGTTCACGCCGTAGAGCGGTTTGCCGGTCGCCAGGGCGTACCCCTTGGCCGCCGCGACGCCGACCAGCAGCGCGCCCGCGAGCCCCGGCCCCACGGTGACCGCGACCGCGTCGACCTCGTCCAGACCCACCCCCGCCGTGTCCAGCGCCCGGCGGACAGTCGGCACCATCGCCTCCAGGTGCGCGCGGCTCGCCACCTCGGGCACCACCCCGCCGAAGCGGGCGTGCTCTTCGACGCTGGACGCCAAGGCGTCGGCGAGCAGGTGGTGGCCGCGGACCAGACCCACGCCCGTCTCGTCGCAGGAGGTCTCGATCCCGAGCACGAGCGGCTCGTCAGCCACGCGCGTCAACCCTCCCCCGGACACCGGTCAGCCTCATCACGAGCCCGTCGACGCCGGCCCGCGAGTAGTAGCCGGGTCGTACCCCGATCAGCTGGAACCCGAACCGACGGTACAGCGCCTGCGCCCGATCGTTGTCGGAACGCACGGCGAGCGAAACGTCCGCGCACCCGCTGCGGGCGGCCTCGTCGAGCAGGAGGGTGAGCAGCCGGGAGCCGGTGCCGGCCCCCCAGCGCAAAGGATGCACCGCGATCGTCTGGACCTCGCCCTGCTTCCCGAAGACGGCGAGCCCGGCGTAGCCGATGAGCTGGCCGCCCTCCTCGACCACCAGGTAGTGGCGCGAGCCCGGGAGCGCCAGCTCGGAGAGGAACATCTCCTCGGTCCAGGCGTCGTCGGGGAACAGCGCGCACTCGAGCTGGTGCACCGACCCGACGTCCCCCCGCCGCATCCTTCGCACCCGCCCGCTCATACCGACGTGACCTGCTTGCGGGCACCGGGGACCGCGACGTCCGGGCGCCTCAGGTAGAGCGGCTGCGGTGGGAGCAGGCCGGCGCCGCCCGCGGCCAGCCACTCGGCCGCGAGCCTGCCCAGGGCCGCCGCCGAGGGATGACGCGGCTCGCGCACGTCCGGGAAGGAGTC
>JBOHCZ010000047.1:0-9217 GCA_050699195.1 Streptomycetales bacterium | reverse complement strand
TCTGAGGGCAGCTCGGCCACCCGGGCTGGCACGCGGACCGCCAGGCGGCTCGCGGGCGCGAACGGATCGGCCTGCACGCGCTCCACGGTCAACTCGAACCGGTCGAAGTTCCACGTTCCCGCGAGCTGCTTGTAGCGGCCGTAGCCTGCGCCGTCCATCCGCCGGAGCAGCCGCGCCAGATCGGCGGCGTCGCCCTGGGGCGCACTCACCGGTGCGTCAGTGCCTGCGCTCATTGCCCCCTTCATACCTGATCGCCTTCCCGCCGTGCCCTAACCCGCTGCGGGTCGGCAGGGCGCGAGGATCAGCCCGTCTCCTCCAGGGCGGCGCGGAGCCGCTCGGCGATGCGGGCCGCCTCGCCTTCCGGGTACCTTCCGCGCGGCCAGAAGAACCCCCGGAGGCCGTCCTTGCGATGCCGGGGGACGACGTGGACGTGCAGGTGCGGCACGCTCTGGCTGATCCGGTTGTTGAGGGCGACGAGCGAGCCGTGGGCGCCGAGCGCGCCCTCCATCGCCCGCGCGAGGCGCTGCGCCCGGGTGAAGAGCGGGCCGATCAGCGCGGGCGGGAGGTCGGGCAGCGTCTCGTAGTGCGGCCGCGGCACCAGGAGGGTGTGCCCGGGGAAGAGCGGGCGGGCGTCCAGGAACGCCACAGCGGCCTCGTCGTCGAGCACCACATGTGCCGGGCGCGATCCGGCGACGATCTCGCAGAAGACGCAGGAGGTCACGCGGCGAAGACCAGCTCGGCGGTGCGCACCAGCGTGGCGAGCTTGCGGCGTTCGTCGTCCACGGTGAGCGCGTTGCCCTGCACCGACGTGGCGAACCCGCACTGGGTGCCGACCGCGAGGCGTTCGAGGTCGATCACGCGGGCCGCCTCGCGGGTGCGTGCCGCCAGCTCGCCCTCGGTCTCGGCACGTGGCGTCTTCGTCGTCACGAGGCCGAGCACCACGACCTTGTCGTCGGGCACCGCCTGGAGGGGGTCGAAGGTTCCCGAGCGCTCGTCGTCGTACTCCAGCAGCAGGCGGTCGGCGTGCACGCCGCCGAAGACCTCGCGTGCGATCGCGTCGTAGCCGCCCGCGACCAGCCAGCGGCTGTGCTGGTTGCCGCGGCAAAGGTGGAACCCGAAGGTCGCCGGCCGGCCCGCGGCGATCACGGCGTTGTCCAGCTCGATGCCGTACGAGAGCCAGCGCGCGAGCGGCCATCCGCGCTCCTCGTAGAACGCCCGCCAGCCGGGGTCGATCAGCAGCGGGTAGTGGGGGGCGTCGAGCTGGATGTAGCTGCAGCCCAGCCGCACCAGCTCGCGGACCTCGTCGCAGAGGACGCCCACGACGTCGGCGAGGAACGCGTCGAGGGTGGGGTAGGCCCGCGTGGACAGCTCCGGGGACCAGAGGTTGGCGAACAGCGTCGGGCTGGGCAGTGTGACCTTGCGGGTGACTTCGCGGGTGACGTTGCGGGTGACCGTGCGCGTCACCTCCCCGGTCGAGGCGCGGAGGAAGGTGAACTCCTCCGCCGCGAGTCCGCGGCGCCGCCGCAGCGGCTCGATCACCGCGAGGCCGGGCGGGCGCTCCACGCTCAGATCGCCGACGACGTCGGAGTGCCAGTCGCCCCACAGCCACGCGTTGACGTCCACGCCCGCGAAGCCCTCAGCCGCTGCGGTGAGCTCGCTCTGGAACGACTCGCGGCGCAGCTCGCCGTCGGTGACGACCGGGCAGCCGGCGTCCTCCTGGAGCCGTATCACCTCGCGCACCGCGCGGTCCTCGACCGCCTTGAACTCCTGGGGGCCGAGCCTCCCCGAGGCCCGCGCCTGCCGGGCGTCCCGCAGGTACGACGGCCGCAGCAGGCTCCCCACGTGCTCGGCGCGGGCTGTCACGGTCGGGTCGCCTGTCATGGATGGCAGCCTACGGCCGGCGTCGTTCGGCACTGCGCGTTCCGGCCGGCCGGGCGGCGGGTTACCGTGGAACCCGGGTCGCCTGTCAGGGGGTCGCCGTGCAGGAGCTGGCGTTCGTCGTGTTCGTGGTCTTCGTGCTGTGGGCCGGCCTGTTCGTGGGGTCGGTGGCGCTCGGCGTACGCATCGCGCGCCGGGTCAAGAGGCGCGTCCGCGCCAGGGCGCGTGAGGTCGCCGCCCACGCCCGGGTGCGTGCCGCGTCGTACGGCGTCGGGCACGGCGCGGAGGTCGCTCGGCTGCGCCTGGAGCTGCGGGAGGCGGTCCGGGCCACCCGGCGTGTCGTGGTGCTCGCCCGGGCCGCCGGTCGGTCGGTCGGTGACGCGCCGTCGCTGGTGCTGCGGCTGGACGACATCGCGGCCGATCTGGACGCGGAGCTCGAGCTGCTCGGGGTGGAGGGCGGCGCGGTGGAGGGCGGCGCCGTGCAGGCCGCTCCGGAGCTCGCGCGGCTGCACGACCGGGTCGCCGCAGTCGTCGACGGCTGTGCCGACCTCCGGGCCGGGGTTCGCGGCCACGTGCCTGCCCTGCACGACGCGGAGCTCGCCGACCTGCGCGACGCGTGCCGCATCGAGGCGAGCGCGCTGCGCGCCGTCCCGCACCCGTAGCCTCCGCTCGCCGCTATCGCCAATTCCGCCCTCTCGCGGCGCCGCGAGAGGGCGGAATTGGCAAGATCGGATCGCAGCCGGGTCAGCGGCCCTTGCGCAGGAAGCGGTGCAGCCGGGTCAGCGGCCATGTGTTGATGACGTCGTCCTTGCTCAGCCAGCCGCGCTGCGCCGTCCCCACGCCGTACCGCATGTGCGGCAGGTGCATGGTCGAGTGCGCGTCGCTGTCGATCGCGAACTTCACGCCGTAGCGTCTCGCCCACAGGATGCGCTGGTCGTCGAGGTCGAGCCGGTCCGGGTAGGCGTCGATCTCCAGCGCCGTGCCGGTGCGCGCGCAGGCCTGGAACACCTCGTCGAGGTCGACGTCGATCGGCGCCCGTCTGCCGATCTTGCGTGCCATGGGATGCCCGATGATGTTGACGTAGGGGTTCTCGCAGGCCCGGACGATCCTGCGGGTCATCTCCTGGCGAGGCTGGGAGAAGTGGGAGTGCACCGAGGCCACGCAGACGTCGAAGCCCGCGAGGAACTCATCCGGCCAGTCCACGCCGCCCTCCGGGTCGATGTTCAGCTCGACGCCGTGCAGCAGCCGCATCCGCCCGCAGCGCCCGTCGAGCTCGCGGACCCGTTCCCGCTGCGCGAGGATCTTCTCCTCGGACATCCGCTGCATGTACAGGTTCGGCGCGTGGTCGGTGACGGCGTAGTAGGCGTACCCGCGCCGGGCGCCCGCCTCGACCATCTCCTCCAGCGGGGCGAGCCCGTCGGTGAGGTCGGTGTGGGTGTGCAGGTCCCCGCGGATGTCGGCCTGCGTCACGAGGTCCGGCAGCTCCCCGCGCAGGGCGGCCTCGATCTCCCCGCGGTCCTCGCGCAGCGTGGGCGGGATCCAGGGCAGGCCGAGCCGCCCGTACACCTCCTCCTCGGTCTTGGAGACGACCAGCTGCCCGGTCTCGACGTCGAACAACCCGTACTCGGAGAGCTTCAGGCCGGCGCGCACCGCCATCTCGCGGATCCGTACGTTGTGCGGCTTGGACCCGGTGAAGTACTGCAGTGCGGCACCCCAGGCGTCCGGCGGGACCACGCGGAGGTCGACCTGCAGGCTCTTGGCGGTGCGCACCGAGCTCTTGGTGTCGCCCCGCGCGACGATCTCGGAGACGAGGGGCAGGCCGGTGAAGGCGTCCATCAGGGGGCCGGGGCGTTCGGCCACGGCCAGGATGTCGATGTCGCCGACCGTCTCCTTCATGCGCCGCAGCGAGCCGGCGTAGGTGCACCGCTCGCACCCGGGCACCTGGGACAGCCGGGCCACCATCTCCTCGGCGAGGTCCATGGCCGCACCGAGGTGGACGCGGCCGCCGGCCTGCTGCAGCAGCGCGATGCCGTGCAGCAGGTTCTCGGCGGTCCGGTCGCCGAACCCCTTCAGGCCGGTCAGCTTGCCCGCGTGGATCGCGTCCGCGAGCTCCTCGACGGAGGAGACGCCGAGCTCCTCGTAGAGCACCATCGCCTTCTTCGGGCCGAGCGTGGGGATCGCGGTCAGCCGCCTTACGCCGGCCGGGATCTTCGCCCGCAGCTCCTCGACACGCCGCACCTGGCCGGTACGCAGGTACTCGGTCACCTTGTCCGCGATGGACTTCCCGACGTTCGGAATCCGCTGCAGGCCACTGGTGTCGAGTGCGGAGACGTCGTCGTGGTGGCCGCCGATCGAGCGCGCGGCCTTCTCGTAGGACCGCGCCCGGAAGGCGTCCCCGCCGGTGATGAGGATGAGGTCGGCGTACTCCTGGAACAGGGCCGCGACCTCGTCGTTGGGGCGGGCCATGGCTCCAATGTACGTTGCCGCGGGTGCACGTTTCCTTTGACGCATCGTCTGACGCGTCGTCGGGGAAGGGGTGCGGCATAGCGCACGTTTCTGCTGACGATGCGCCATATCAGCTGACGATGCGCCAGAGTGGGCGGACGTTGCACGGCCCGCTACGCTGCCATCCGACGCGATTCGAGGGTCGAGGCGCTCCGGGTAGGAGGGTTGATGAGCATTCTGGGCACGCGGGTGGCGCGTACCGAGGACTCCAGGCTGATCACAGGCGGCGGTAACTACGTCGACAACCTGCGTGAACCGGCCCTGGAGGGTGGCCTGCACGTGACGTTCGTACGCAGCCCCATCGCGCACGCCCGGATCACCGGGTACGACGTGGCCGAGGCGCGCAAGGCGCCCGGGGTCGTCGCCGTGCTCACCGGCGAGGACGTCGACCTGCCCCCCGTGCCGGTGATGCCCGAGCTGGCCGGTGCGCCACCCGTGATGGCGCAGCCCCACCTCGCCAGGGAGGTCGTGCGCTACGTCGGCGAGCCGGTCGCCGTCGTGGTCACCGAGACGCGCTACCAGGGCGAGGACGCCGCCGAGCTGGTGGGCGTCGACTACGATCCGCTGCCCCCGGTCGTCGACGTCGACGACGCGGTGCGCGGAGGCACCCTGCTCTACGGCGAGGCGGGCACGAACGTCGTCTGGCGGGTCGGCGGCGAGTTCGACGACACCCTGTTCGAGGGGTGCGAGGTCGTGGTCACCCGGCGCATCGACAACCAGCGGCTGGCCCCCGCCCCGCTCGAGGTCCGCGGCGCGGCCTGCGCTTGGGGCGACGACGGCCGGCTCACCATGTGGCTGAGCACCCAGAACGCGCAGCCCGCCCGCGACGCGATCGTCGCGCAGCTCGGCCTGGAGTCGGGCACGGTGCGGGTGATCGCCCCGGACGTCGGCGGTGGGTTCGGCGCGAAGAGCGGCGTCGACCCGGAGCCCGTCCTGCTCGGCTGGCTCGCGCGCCGGCTGGGCCGCCCCCTGCACTGGGTCGAGTCACGCAGCGAGAGCATGGTGGCGATGACCCACGGCCGCGCCCAGCGGCAGAAGGTCACGATCGGGGGCGGGCGTGACGGGACGGTGCGGGCCTACCGGCTCGAAGCGGTGCAGGACTGCGGTGCCTACCCGCGGCTGGGCGCCTTCCTGCCGTTCCTGACCGGCCTGATGGCGCCGGGGGTGTACGCGATCCGGGCGGTGGAGTTCGCCGCCACCAGCGTGGTGACGAACACCACCCCGACCGCCGCCTACCGGGGGGCCGGCCGGCCTGAGGCCACCGCGGCGATCGAGCGTGCCATGGACCTGTTCGCCGCCGAGATCGGGATGGACCCCGCCGAGGTGCGGCGCCGCAACCTGGTGCCCGCCGACGCGTTCCCGTACACCACCGCCGCGGGCGCGGTGTACGACACCGGTGACTACGTCCGCGCCCTGGACGCGGTCCTGGAGGCGGCCGACTACCCGGCGCTGCGTGCCGAGCAGGCCCGCCGCCGGGAGTCGGGCGCCGAGCAGCAGCTCGGCATCGGCCTGTCCGCGTACGCCGAGATCACCGCACCCGACAACCCGCTGGGCGAGCACGCCCGGGTCGAGGTGCACGCCGACGGCACGGTCACCGTGTTCACCGGCTCATCCGCGCACGGCCAGGGGCACCAGACGTCGTTCAAGATGCTGGTGTCCGACCAGCTCGGTGTCCCCATGGAGCACATCACCGTCGTGCACGGCGATACCGACCGGGTGCCCGAGGGCGTGGGCACGCACGGGTCGCGGTCCCTGCAGCTCGGCGGCTCGGCCATCCACCGCGCGACGGTCGACGTGATCGAGGCGGCCCGCAAGCTCGCGGCCGAGATGATCGAGGCCGACGAGCAGGACCTCGTCCTGGACACCGCCGACGGCAACTGGCACGTGCGCGGCACCCCCGGGGTCGCCGTCACCTGGGCGCAGGTCGCCGAGCGGGCCGAGCGCGACGGCGGGCTCGCGGCTGACGCGCAGTTCATCGAGGACCGCCCGACGTTCCCGTTCGGCGTGCACCTCGCGGTCGTCGAGGTCGACGTGGACACCGGCATGGCCTCGCTGACCCGTCACATCACCGTCGACGACGCGGGACGCGTGCTCAACCCCGTGCTCACCGAGGGCCAGCGGCACGGCGGCATCGCCCAGGGTGCCGCGCAGGCGCTGTACGAGCACATGGCCTACGACGCCGACGGCAACCCGTTGACCTCCACGTTCGCCGACTACGCCTTCGTGGGCCCGCCCGAGCTGCCGAGCTTCGAGCTGCTCGCGATGGAGACCGAGACCCCGCTCAACCCGCTCGGGGCGAAGGGCATCGGTGAGGCCGGGACCATCGGGTCGACGCCCGCCGTGCAGAACGCCGTCGTGGACGCGGTCGCCCATCTCGGCGTCCGCCACATCGACATGCCGACCGGGCCGCAGCGCGTCTGGGCGGCCGTCAACGCCGCGGCTGACTAGCGCGGCGGCAGGTGCGTGGGCCCGGGAGAGGATCGGCGAGTGTCGCTGCGCCAGCACGAGATTGCTGGTGTGGCTCACCGTTGCCGGCAGGGCCGATCATGGCGGGGGACGATCCACTCACCTCGGCCGATCCAGCCCTGCTCGGTGCGCATCGAGTCGTTACTGGTCTCGAGTGGGGACGGAGCGTAGAAGATCTCGTTGGGCTGGTACGTGCCGACCCGGTGGTCGCCCGCAGGGCTGTCGACGATGATCACGGGATCGTAAACGCCGTCGGTGACAACGTACTGCCACGGGCATACCTGCTCCGCGGTGATGTCGTCGATCGCCTGCGTGAGCCAGGGGCTGTAGGCCGCGACGGCGCTGAAAACGAAACCCGCCACCCCCAGCAGCAGTCCGTACCGCTCGATCAGATCCCAGAACGCCGAAGGCCGCCGGTCGCCGTCGGCCGCCTGGCGAGCTAACCGCCGGGCATGCCGGCGTGCCACGACGACGAGCAGCACGACGATCAGCGCGGTGAGGACCAGCACAACGGTCGGTGTCAGGAATGTCGCCCAATTCATGGCAGAAAGGCTACCGATTCGCTCAGACCACGAGTTCCTCGCTGAGTCTCCGGAGCCGGGCACGCGCCTCGCGGTCGTAGGCTTGATCGTGCGCCCGGGCCTCCCGCACCCCGTCGAAGTACCGCCCGGTCACGCCCTCGAGCTCGGGTGCGGTGATGAGGCGCAGGGTGGCGGCCGCGCCCTCCTCGACGCTGCTCGCCGTCCGCCCGAACCACTCGGCGACCATCTTGGTGTCCATCAGCGTGGCCGGGTGGAGGCAGTTGACGGTGACGCCGGTGACTCCACCGGCCGCGAGCTGCTCGGCGAGATCGAAGGTGGAGATGATCTGCGCGAGCTTGCTCTGCGCGTACGCCCGGAACGGCTCGTAGTGCCGCTCGAGCATCACCTCGGCGAAGTCGATGGGCGCCTGGCCCACCGAGGCGACGTTGACGACGCGCGACGGCGCGGAGGCTTCGAGCAGCGGCAGCAGCAGCCGGGTCAGCAGGTAGTGGGCGAGGTAGTTCACGGCGAAGCGCAGCTCGTGACCGTCGCGGCTGAGCTCCCGTCGCGCGGGCCCCCGGGGGCCACCCCCGATGCCCGCGTTGTTGACGAGCACGTCGAGCCGGTGGTGGTCGGCCCGGACCCGCTCGGCGAGCGCGCGGACGTCCGCGAGCGAGGCGAGGTCGGCGACGTAGGGCGTCACGTGCCCGTTGCCGGTGAGGTCGCGGATCTCCCGGGCAACCGCCTCGCAGCGCGCCCGGTCGCGGCCGTGCACCAGCACCACCCCGCGGCCCTTCGCCACCTCGTGGGCCACGCACCGGCCCAGCCCCGCTGTCGCCCCGGTGATGAGCACCACCCGTCCCGGCTTCCGGTCCATCCGCGCCTGCCTCCTCACGTTCCGCCGAGCGCCCGTACGGCCTCGATCGTGTCGGCGTCCTCGGCCCGCTTGTCCTCCCGGTACCCCAGGATGCGGGCGAACCGCAGCGTCACCCCGCCGGGGTAGCGCGTGCTCGCCTGCACGCCGTCGAACGCTACCTCGACCACGAGCTCGGGGCGTACGTACACGGTCCAGGCGTCCCGGTCGTGCTCCAGCCCTAGCAGGCGCTCGGTCTGCCAGCCGAGCATCGCGTCGGTCATGCCCTTGAACGTCTTGCCGAGCATGACGTAGCCGTCGCCCGTCGTGTCGCGCGCCCCGAGGTGGAGGTTGCTGAGCCGGCCGCGGCGCCGGCCGTGTCCCCACTCGGCGGCCAGCACCACCAGGTCGAGGGTGTGTCGGGGTTTCACCTTGACCCAGCCGGCACCGCGCCGGCCCGCCGTGTAGGGGGTGTCGAGTGACTTGACGACGACTCCCTCGTGGCCGCGCCCCAGCGCGTCGGCGAGCGCCGCGTCGGCCACCTCAGGGTCCGAGGTGACGACACGCGGGACGACCCAGGCCTCGGGCACGACACGGCCGAGGGCGGCGTAGCGCTGCGCACCAGGACCGTCGACGAGATCGGCGCCGTCGACGTGCAGCAGGTCGAACACGAAGAACGTCAGGGGGACGGCCCGGCTCAGCTGCTCCACGTCCGAACTGCTGCCCACCCGCGCCGCGGTGACCTGGAACGGGTGGGGGCGCCCGTCCGCGCGCAGCGCGATCACCTCGCCGTCGAAGATCGCGTCCCGGACCGGGAGGTCCCGGACCGCCTCGACGACCTCCGGCACCCCGCGATGTGATGTCGTCGAGGCTGCGGGTGAACACCTGGACCTCCCGGCCGAGGCGGTGCACCTGGACGCGTACGCCGTCGAGCTTCCACTCCACGGCGGCCGGGCTGATGCGCCCCAGGGCGGCCGCCACGCTGTCGGCGCTC
>JBOHCZ010000046.1:0-11050 GCA_050699195.1 Streptomycetales bacterium | reverse complement strand
GTGCCGGGGCTCGCCGATTCGAAGCTGCTCGCGCCCCCGGTCCGTGAGGAGGTCTACGCCGAGGTCGTCGACCGGGCCCTGGCCTGGAGCGTCGTCGTCATCCCGGCCGCGGACGTCGACCGGGATGGGCTGCACGTCAGCAACGTCGCGGGGATGCGACGTGCCCTCGCCCGGCTCGCGGTGCCGCCCGCCTACGTCCTCACGGACGGCTTCCCGGTGCGCGGGGTACCCGCCCCGGCGCTCGCCGTGCCCAAGGGCGACCGTGTCACGGCCTGCATCGCGGCCGCCTCCGTGATCGCCAAGGTCACCCGGGACCGCATCATGGCCGAGCTGCACGACGTCTACCCCGCGTACGGGTTCGCGGCGCACAAGGGGTACGTCACCCCCGGGCACCAGCAGGCGCTCGAGCGGCACGGCCCGTCTCCCGCGCACCGGAGTTCCTACGTCAACGTGGCCCGGGTCCGCTTCCGTCCGGCCGTGCCGGCCACCGAGCAGGAAACGGAGCAGCAAACGGAGCAGGAAACGGAGCAGGAAACCGAGCAGGCCGCACAGGGCAGCGTGCGCCACAATGGGCAGGTGGCCGGCTACGTCTGCGTGGGGAGCGTATGAGCGCCGAGGACCTCGAGAAGTACGAGACCGAGATGGAGTTGCAGCTCTACCGGGAGTACCGCGATGTCGTGGGGCTGTTCTCCTACGTGGTCGAGACGGAGCGCCGCTTCTACCTCACCAACCACGTCGACCTGCAGGTGCGCTCGGCTGACGGCGAGGTGTACTTCGAGGTCACGATGTCCGACGCCTGGGTCTGGGACATGTACCGTCCCGCCCGGTTCGTGAAGAACGTCAAGGCCGTCACCTTCAAAGACGTCAACATCGAGGAGATCGCCAAGAGCGACCTCGAGGTGCCGGCCGACAAGCCCGGATTCGAAGGCTGAGCCGGTGGATCTCGCGCAGCTCCAGGCGACCCGCCGGTTCGTGGTCCGCCAGCGGTTCACGATGATGGTCAACCGCTACGTCGTCACGGCGGTGCGGCCCGACGGGTCCGGGGAGCACGGGGACCACGGGGACCATACTGTGGCCTTCGCGCAGCAGAAGCGGATGGCCTTCCGGGAGCAGGTCACCTTCTACACCGACGAGTCGCGGCGCGCGGAGCTCTTCTCGTTCCGGGCCCGGTCGGTGATGGACGTGGGCACCGCCTACGATGTCGTGGCCCCCGACGGCACCGCGCTCGGGCTGTTCCGGAAGGATTTCGGGGCGTCCCTGCTGCGCTCGACCTGGCACCTGGAGGCGCGCGGGCTGCCCCCCGCAACGGGGCATGAGCGGAGCCTGCCCCTCGCGATCGTCCGGCGGGTGTGGGATTTCGTGCCGTTTCTCGGGGATGTGCCGTTCCCCTTCCCGTACCACTTCGACTTCGACGCCGGCGGTCGGCGTGTCATGACCGTCGACAAGCGGATCTCCCTGCGCGACACCTATGTCGTCGACATCGCCGACGACATGATCGACCGCAGGCTCGCCATCGCCCAGGCCGTCGCGCTGGACGCCCTGCAGTCGCGCTGAGCGGGCCGCCTGGGCCGGCTGCCCGAGCCGGCTGCCTGAGCCGCCGACCCCGACGGGGGCGTGGCGCTGCCCGGGGTCTTCGGGGGCGTCTGGGAAGATCGCCCTCGTGCCTTTCTACGCCGACCTCCACATCCACTCGAAGTACTCCCGGGCCTGCAGCAGGGACTGCGACGTCGAACACCTGGCGTGGTGGGCGCGGCGGAAGGGGGTCCGGGTAGTGGGCAGCGGCGACTTCACCCATCCGGCGTGGCGCGAGGAGCTACGGCAAGGGCTGGCCCCCGCCGAGCCGGGCCTGTTCCGGCCCCGTGACGACCTGGATCGCGACGTGCTGCGGCGGCTTCCGGCGACGTGCCGGGCACCGGTGCGCTTCATGCTCTCCGTCGAGATCTCGACGATCTACAAGCGGGCGGAGCGCACCCGCAAGGTGCACCACCTGGTGTACATGCCCGGCTTCGACGAGGCCGACGCGTTCACCCGCAGGCTCAGCCGGATCGGGAATCTCGCCTCCGACGGCCGGCCCATCCTCGGCCTGGACTCCCGGGACCTGCTCGAGATCACGCTCGAGAGCGGTGGGTATCTCGTGCCCGCCCACATCTGGACCCCCTGGTTCGCAGCGCTCGGCTCGAAGTCGGGGTTCGACGCGATCGACGACTGCTACGCCGATCTGGCCGGGCACATCTTCGCCCTGGAGACCGGGCTGTCCTCCGACCCGGCCATGAACTGGCGGCTCTCGGCCCTGGACCGCTACCGCCTGGTGAGCAACTCCGACGCGCACTCCCCGCCGATGCTCGGCCGGGAGGCCAGCGTGTTCGACACCGAGCTGTCGTACGGGGCGATCAGGCGGGCCCTGGAGACCGGCGAAGGGTTCGGAGGCACGATCGAGTTCTTCCCCGAAGAGGGCAAGTACCACCTCGACGGCCACCGCAAGTGCGGGGTGCGCACGGAACCGGCCGGGAGCCGGGCAGGCGGCGGGCGCTGCCCCTCCTGCGGCAAGCCGCTCACGATCGGTGTGCTGCACCGCGTCGAGGAGCTGGCCGATCGCGCTGCCGGTGCCCGACCGGCGGGCGCCGCCGGCTACCACAGCCTCGTCCCGCTGCCGGAGATCGTCTCCGAGCTGCGGGGCGTCGGCGCCAGGTCCAAGACCGTGCTCGGCGAGGTGGCGGCGCTCGTCGGAAAGCTCGGCCCGGAGCTGGCAATCCTTCAGGACACCCCCCTGGGCGACATCTCGGCGCGGGGATCGGCCGCGCTCGCCGAGGCCGTCGGCCGGCTGCGCCGGGGCGAGGTGATCCGCGAGGCGGGCTACGACGGCGAGTACGGCGTGATCACGTTGTTCGAGCCGGAGGAGCGGCCAGGGGCGGAGCGGGCGCTGTTCGACACCACGTCGGTCGCGGCACGGGCTCCCCGGGACCCGGCCGTCCCTGTGCCGCGAGGCCCCGATGGCGTTTCCGATCCGCCGCCGCGCGGTGCGGGGCAAGGCGGGCGGCGGGTCCCCGCGGATCGCGGTCCGCAAGCCAGCCCGGTCCGGGAGGGCGGCAGTGTGCCGGGCCTGCTCGCCGGGCTCGACCCGGACCAGCGGGCGGCCGCGTCGCTGCCCCCGGGTCCCGTGCTCATCGTCGCCGGCCCGGGCACCGGCAAGACCCGGACGCTCACGCACCGGATCGCCCACCTGCTCACCGGGGCGGCCGCCGGAGACGGCGTCGCGCCCGAGCACTGCGTAGCGATCACGTTCACGCGGCGCGCCTGCGAGGAGATGCGCGAGCGGCTCGCCCAGCTCCTTCCCGAACACGCCTCCAGGGTCACGGTCACCACTTTCCACGGGCTGGGTGCCCAGATCCTGCGCGAGGAGCACGCCCGTGCCGGCCTTGCCGCGGGGTTCCGGATCGCCGACGATGCCCGCCGCCAGGCCGTGCTGCGCGATGTCGTCGGTGACGAGGGGTCCCGCCGGACGCGGCGTCTCCTCGAGCAGCTGTCCCGGGCCAAGCGGGAGGTGTCGCCGGGGCCGGAGATCGCCGAGACACTCCTCCGTTACGACCAGGCCCTGCGCGACCGTGACCTCGTCGACTTCGACGACCTCCTCGCCCTTCCCGTGGGGCTTCTCGACGGCGACCCGCTCCTCGCTCACCGCTATCGCGAGCGCTACCGGCACGTCTTCGTCGACGAGTACCAGGACGTGGACGAGCTGCAGTACCGGCTCCTGCGGCTGCTCGCGGGCAGTGACCTGTGCGTCATCGGTGACCCCGACCAGTCGATCTACCGGTTCCGTGGCGCGGATGTCGGGTTCTTCCTCCGGTTCGGCACCGACTTCCCCGCGGCCCGGACGGTGCAGCTGACCCGCAACTACCGGTCCAGCCACACCATCGTGCGCGCAGCCCTTTCGGTCATCAGCCCGGCCACGCTGGTCCGCGGGCGCACACTGCAGGCCACCGCTGGCCCCGAGGCGGCGGCGTCCCGTATCGGGATGCACGCGGCTGCGGACGAGCAGGGCGAGGCCGACTTCGTGGTACGCACGATCGACGCGCTGCTCGGCGGGTCGTCGTTTCACTCGCTCGACAGCGGGCTCGTCGACTCCGACGGGCACGGCGGGCTGTCATTCGCCGATTTCGCCGTCCTCTACCGCACCGACGCTCAGGCCGGCCCGCTGTGCGAGACGCTGTCCAGGGCCGGTATGCCCTACCAGAAGCGGGCGCACAGCCGGCTCGGCGATCGACCGGGAGTCCGGGAGATCCTGCAGCGGCTGCCTGACGCGTTGCCTGACGGGTTGTCTGGCGGGTTGCCTGGCGGGAGGCGGAGCGCGCTCCCGGTGCGGACGCACGTACGTGACGCCGCCCAGGCGGCCATCGACTCCGCCGGCGGTCGGGCGGGGCCCGGGACGGGGCGCCGGTCCGCTGACGTACACATATGGGCGGGGGACCCACGGGTGTCGGGTGAGTACGGGGCCGCAGACCCGGAGGTCGAGATCCGCTCCGCCGCCGAGCTTCTGGCACCGCTGGCCGACCGGTGCGGGACCGATCTTGCGAAGTTCCACGCTGAGCTCGCCCTGGGGACGGAGGTCGATACCTGGGACCCTCGGGCCGACCGGATATCGCTGTTCACCTTGCACGCGGCCAAGGGTCTTGAGTTCCCCGTCGTGTTCATCGTGGGCTGCGAGGACGAGCTGCTTCCGCTGCGCTGGTCGTGGCGGGACAACGGCGCCCGCCGTGCGGGGGAGGCCGAGGGCCGGAGCGCGGCCAGCGACGGGGACGGCGACCAGGAGTTGGCGGAGGAGCGGCGGCTCTTCTTCGTCGGCATGACACGCGCGCGGTCGCACCTGTACCTGACCCGCGCTCGGCGCCGGGCCTCGCGGGGATCGCCCCGAGAGACCCGCGCCTCACCGTTCCTCGCCGCGCTGGACGGCGCGGTGACGGAACGGCTCGGCGGGGCTCCGGCACCGCGGCGGCGGCGGAGCGACCAGCTCAAGTTGCTGTAGGCGCGGCGCTACCCGCAGGCCAGTGCAACGCCCGGCCCGGACGGCAGCCGGGTGACCGGTCGTCCACAGGCTGCCGCAACCCGACATGTCCACAGGCCGGGACCGCGCACTGCCCGGGCTCGCCCGGCTGGGCGAGAGTCGAGCCGGAGGTGGTGCGGATGCGTGCGAAGGACGCGCTCGGACGCTACGGCGAGGATGTCGCGGCCCGGTACCTGGCAGGTGCCGGGCTCGCCGTGCTCGAGCGGAACTGGCGGTGCGACGCCGGCGAGATCGACATCGTCGCCCGGGACGGTGATGTGCTCGTCGTCTGCGAGGTCAAGACCCGCAGCGGTACGGGGTTCGGGTCTCCCCTGGAGGCCGTCACACCCGGCAAGGTCGCCCGGCTGCGCCGGCTTGCCGCCCGATGGATCGACGAGCACCCGGTCCGCCCGGCCGAGGTACGGCTCGACGTCGTCGCGGTGCTGCGCGGCCCGCGTGGCGCTGCCTCCGTCGAGCACGTGCGAGGGGTGACCTAGATGTGCGTTGCTCGCACGCACGCCGTCACCCTGGTGGGCGTGGAGGGTCTCGTCGTCGAGGTCGAGTCCCACCTCGCCAGCGGCCTGCCCGGGTTCACGCTGGTGGGGCTGCCCGACACGGCGCTCTCGGAGTCGCGCGACCGCGTCCGCGCTGCCGTGGCGAACAGCGGGGAGGCCTGGCCGCGGCGACGCATCACCGTGAGCCTGTCACCGGCGGCCGTCCACAAACGCGGCTCGTCGTTCGATCTCGCCGTCGCGTGCTCGTTGCTCGCCGCAGCCGGTGCGATCCCGCGGGCCGGGATCCATGGCGTGGCACTGCTCGGCGAGCTCGGTCTCGATGGCCGGGTCCGGCCGGTGCGCGGCGTCCTGCCGGCGGTCCTGGGTGCGGCGCTGGCCGGCTTCTCGCGGGTCGTGGTCCCTTCCGATAACGAAGCCGAGGCCTCCCTCGTCCCCGACATCCATGTGGTGGGTGTGCGATCGCTGCGTCAGCTCCTTGCCATTCTCCGCGGCGAGCCGGCATCATCCCTGGCCGATGCCGTCGACCTCGCGTCACCCGTCCCGCCGGTGAGCCCGTCGCCCGGCGAGGGGAGCCCCAAGCCCGACCTCCGCGATGTCGTGGGGCAGTTCGAGGGGCGGCGCGCGCTGGAGGTCGCCGCCGCCGGAAGGCATCACCTCTTTCTGTACGGCCCGCCCGGCAGCGGGAAGACGATGCTGGCTGAGCGGCTCCCCGGTCTGCTGCCGCCCCTCCAAGGGGCGTCGGCGCTCGAGGTCACCGCGATCCACTCCGTCGCCGGGAGACTGCCCCCCGGGCGTCCGCTCATCAGCACACCCCCGTTCTGCGGCCCCCACCACACTGCGACGCTGCCCTCCGTCGTGGGCGGGGGGAGTGGTCTGGCCCGCCCGGGCGCGGTGTCGCTGGCCCACGGCGGTGTCTTGTTTCTCGACGAGGCTCCGGAGTTCGCCGCTCGCGTGCTCGACGCACTTCGCCAGCCGCTCGAGTCGGGGGAGGTGGTGATCGCTCGCTCCGCGGGCACCGTGCGCTTCCCCGCCGGGTTCATCCTCGTTCTGGCGGCCAACCCGTGCCCGTGCGGGCTGGCGGGAGTCCGGGGCCTCGACTGCGCGTGTACCCCGGCCGTCAGGCGACGCTACCTCGGCCGGCTGTCCGGCCCGCTGCTCGATCGGGTCGACATGCAGCTCGACGTCCGGCCGGTGTCGCGGGCGCAGCTGCTCGACGGCCTCAGCCTTGTGGAAACGAGCGCATGCGTGGCCGCGCGGGTGGGTGAGGCGCGCGACCGAGCGACGCGCCGCCTCGCCGGCACACCGTGGCGTACGAACGCCGAGGTCCCGGGTCAGGCGCTGCGGAGCCGTTGGCGGCCCGCCGCAGGTGCGCTTGCGTCGGTCGAGCGTGCGATGGACCGGGGGCTGCTGACCGCACGTGGTTTCGACCGCGTGCTCCGGGTCTCCTGGACGCTTGCCGACCTGCACCGACGCGACCGGCCGACGGCCGCCGATGTCGACACAGCGCTCTTCTATCGCACTGGCTTCGCAGGGCGGTGAGGGGATGAGTGCATGCGAGGCCGATCGCCTGGCCCGTGCGGCCCTTGCCCGGCTCGCGGAACCAGGCGACCGCTGGCTCGGGGCAGAGGTCCGCGGCCAGGGCGCGGAGGCAGTGCTCAGGACAATCCGGGAGGGTGGGCCCGGAGCAGCTTGGCTGGCAGGTTGCCGCGCCCGGCTCCCGGTCGACCCGGTTCGCGACTTTGAGGCGTTGGAACACCTCGGTGCGCGCTTCGTCTGCCCGGGCGATCTCGAGTGGCCGAGCCAGCTCGATGATCTCGGCGACCGGCGTCCTCTCGGTCTCTGGGTGCGCGGCGCGGCCAACCTTCGCTTCGCGGCCCTCACGTCGATCGCGATCGTCGGATCACGAATGTCCACAGGCTACGGGAACCACGTCGCGACCGACATGTCAGGGGGGCTTGCCGAACGTCACTGGACGGTGGTCTCCGGGGCGGCCTACGGTGTCGACGCCGCCGTCCATCGGGGTGCACTCGCGGTCGGGGGCCTGACCGTCGCGGTGCTGGCCTGCGGTGTCGACGTGTCTTACCCGGCAGCCCACGCCGCGCTGCTTTCCCGCATCGCAGACGAAGGCCTGCTGGTCAGCGAGCTGCCGCCGCGCTCCCGGCCCACGCGCCCCCGTTTCATCGAGCGCAACCGCGTGATCGCCGCCCTCACCCGTGGCACGGTCGTGGTCGAAGCGGCTCTGCGTAGCGGCGCCCTGAGCACCGCCGCCCAGGCCGGCTCCCTCTGCCGCCATGTGATGGGCGTGCCCGGCCCGGTCACCTCGCCCGTTTCGGCCGGCGTTCACATCCTGCTACGTGACCGCGGGGGCGTCCTCGTGACCGACGCCGACGAAGTCGCTGAACAGGTCGGCTTGATCGGTGACGATCTTGCCCCGTCGCGTCGCGGCCCCACATCCCCTCGGGACGACCTCGACCCCATGGCGGTCCGGGTCCTCGAGGCGATTCCCTCACGTGCCGGAGCCTCGGTCCTGGCGATCGCCCGGGCGGCGGGGGTGCCGGCCGACACGGTGCTGCGTTACCTGGGCGTCCTCGCCGCGGAGGGGTGGGTAAAGGCCGGGGGCGAAGGGTGGCTGCTTCGCAAGAAGGGCGAGCCGGTGCTTGACCTCACCCCCTCCGGTGATCAGCGTTAGTCTCATGAGCGACCGCCAGCCAGAGCCGCTGCCTTCCGCGCTCGAGGCCGCGCTCGACGCGTTCGAGGCTCACCTGCGCGCGGCGCGCGGGCTCTCTCCCCACACGGTCCGGGCCTACATCTCTGACATCGCGAGCCTGCTCGATCATGCGTACCGTGCCGCGGGGGTCAGAGAGCCATCCGGACTCGACATCCGGGTCCTGCGGAGTTGGCTCGCCAGGCTCAACACTGCGGGCCTCGCCCGGGCGACCCTCGCCCGACGTACGGCAGCGACCCGGACCTTCACGGCTTTCGCGCATCGCAGAGGCTTGATCGAGGTGGACCCGGGGCTGCTGCTCGGCACACCCAAGCCGCACCGGGTCCTGCCGGAGGTGCTCCGTCAGGCTGAAGCGGCGGCGCTGCTCGACGCCGCCGCGGCGGCGGCGCGTTCAGGTGACCCCGCCACCCTGCGCGACCGGGCGGTGCTGGAGATGCTCTACGCGACAGGCGTACGGGTTTCGGAGCTGTGCGGCCTCGATCTCGATGA
Organism: Streptomycetales bacterium; assembly: GCA_050699195.1. Classification (GTDB taxonomy): domain Bacteria; phylum Actinomycetota; class Actinomycetes; order JBOHCZ01; family JBOHCZ01; genus JBOHCZ01. Next base: position 2,283 of record JBOHCZ010000046.1, on the reverse strand, counting down.
CATCGATCGTGATCGCGGTGTCATCCGGGTGCTGGGGAAGGGCCGCAAGGAGCGAACCGTTCCCATGGGACACCCGGCGGAGGAGACCCTCGACACCTGGCTCAGGCGGGGGCGGCCTGACCTGCTGACGCCCAGGAGTGGTCCAGCCGTTTTCCTCGGCCGGCGCGGCGGCAGGCTCGACCCTCGTGCTGTGCGGACAATCATATATCACAGAATTAAGGACATTACCGGACTAACTCGGATCACCCCGCATGGAGTACGCCACAGCACCGCAACTCATCTTTTAGAGGGAGGAGCGGATCTTCGTAGCGTTCAGGAGCTTCTCGGGCACGCTAGTCTCGCAACGACCCAGATCTACACGCACGTCTCGGTGGAGCGGCTCAGGGCCATTTATGACCGCGCGCACCCTCGGGCGTGAGGAGTCAACCGCATGGACCCTGGAGGAGCGCGTCACCGTGGACTTTGGGACCAGCGATCCCAAGGCCGCGCTTGACGGGGTCTGGCGGGAGTTCAAACGGACCGGAAAGTCGCACCTGCGGGAGCGTCTGATCCTGCACTACTCGCCGCTCGTCAAGTACGTTGCGGGCCGGATGAGCGTGGGCCTGCCGGCGAGTGTCGATCCCTCCGACTACGTCTCGTACGGCGTCTTCGGGCTCATCGACGCCATCGAGAAGTTCGAGCCGCAGCGCGCGATCAAATTCGAGACCTACGCCATGAACCGGATCCGCGGCGCCATCATCGACGAGCTGCGCGCTCTTGACTGGATCCCCCGGTCCGTGCGGCAGAAGGCCCGCGCTGTGGAGCGGGCCTACGCGAGCCTGGAGGCGCGGTTGAGCCGTACCCCGACCGAGGTCGAGGTCGCTGAGGAGATGGACATCTCTCAGGATGAGCTGCACGCCGTGTTCAGCCAGCTTTCCCTGGTGAACGTCGCGGCTCTCGACGAGCTCCTCCACCTGAGGTCCGAGCGCGGTGACAGCCTTACTCTCGGTGACACCCTGGAGGACCGTTCCGCGCAGGACCCTGTCGAAGTCTTCGAGTCCCGGGAGACCAGACGCCTGCTCGCGAGCGCGATCAACACCCTGCCGGAGCGGGAGAAGATGGTGGTGACCCTCTACTACTACGAAGGGCTGACCCTCGCCGAGATCGGCCACGTCCTCGGTGTCTCAGAGAGCCGGACCTGCCAGATCCACACCAAGGCTGTCCTCCAGCTGCGGGGCAAGCTGGTCGAGTCCAGGGCCTGAGCCAGGGATCATCCCGCCCGACGCGGCGCGCCGGGCCAATCGGCGCTGTAGGGCGCGGGCACCGCCCATACGGGCAGCAGGCGGACCGCCCTGGCGTGGAGCAAGCCCAGGGGATCGAGGTAGCGGCCCGCACTGATGAGCCCCTAATGCAGGCAGCGCAGCTGGACGCCGCAGTGGCCAGGCCGGTCCTCGAGCGCGCCGATCGGCTGCCCACCGGACACCTGGTCGCCGGCGGCGACCGAGGGGGCGACAGGTTCGTAGGTCGTGCGCAGAAGGCGCCCGCCGCTGCGGTGGTCGATGGACACCACGCCACGCCCGGCGACCGTGCCGGCGAAGGCGACGGTGCCCGAACCCGCGGCGAGCACGGGCTGGCCGCCACGGGCGGCGAGATCGACCCCCCGGTGCCCGGGACCCCAGGCGGTTTTCGGGCGTTCGAACCCCCGCACGACCCGGGGTCGCGGCGCCATCGGCCAGCTCCACGTTCGCGGCGAGGCTGCCTCGCTCTCGGCCCGTACAGGCGAAGCCTGGCTGCCGGAGGCCCATGCGGGTGGTCTGGCGGGCCCGAGCGCGAGGAGGAGCACGGGCGCGAGCGCGGTCAGGGTTGCGGCGCGGATGCGTGTGTAGTGATGCATGCCGCAACCCTGCTTTCCCTGGCGGGTGTCCGGAGGGGACCTTCCGGTGGCTGTGGACAACAGGAGTTGCGGGTGAGCTGTGGACAGCGGTCCTGTCGTACACTGCACACAGGCCCGATGCGCTGTCGGGTCGAATTCGCACGCTCACTTCTGATCACTAGATCGGGTGGCACTTCTCGGTCCTCGACCCCGCGACGGAGCGGGGGCAGGCAGGGTGCTTCTGGGCGTCAGGCGTGGCGGTCGGCCGGCCGTCGCGAGGAACCGAGAGAGCGCCTGCCCGCGGGCTGGGCGCTCAGCAGGAGGACCTTGGCCCATGGCTGTCGTCACGATGAAGCAGCTGCTGGAGAGTGGCGTCCACTTCGGCCATCAGACGCGCCGGTGGAACCCCAAGATGCGGCGGTTCATCTTCA
>JBOHCZ010000045.1:0-2278 GCA_050699195.1 Streptomycetales bacterium | reverse complement strand
CGATCCCACCGACGATCAACGGGTCCTCAGCTGTAGAGCTGGTCCCCACACACCGGCCACTGCTCGTCGCCGCTGCGGTTGTACAGCAACTGCGCCCGGTAGGTCTGCTCGTCTGCCGACGCGTCTGTCGGCGTACCTGAGCCGCCCACGGACTCCCATGTGCTCTGGCTGAACTGGTAGAGCCCGTAGTACGGGCCGGCCGGGTTGTAGGCCTCCGGGTCGCCGCCCGACTCGCAATCGGCCAGCGCACCCCAGTTGAGGTCCTCCGCACCCGTGGCGGGGAACTCGGTCGACGGGGGCTGCGTGCCGTAGTGCACCACGCGGGCCCTCGGCTTCCTGAGCACCTTCTCCTTGACGACCTCGGCGTCCTTGCGCTCGCCGTTGACGAGACGGACGTCGTAGGTCACGACCTTCATACCGGGGACGCCCTCCCTGACGACATCCTCGACGCCCTCCTCCAGGTCGTCGTCGGCTATCCGGTTGGTGTCGAACGGGATCTCGACCTTCTGGGTAACGCGCTTGCCCTCGATCCGAAGGACGCTGATCGTCGCATCGTCCTTCGGGTAGCTGCCGAGCGGCACGGAGGTCCTGTCGTCCTCGTCCAGCCGGATACCGGCCTGGTGCATGGCCTGCCGGACCGTCGGCGCGGTCGTGGTGAGCTCCCGCCGTTCCCCGTCCACGAAGAACGTCAGGTGGTGCGGGAGGCGGACCGTCAACGACAGGCCTTGCCGGCCGATCGGCAGGGAACGAGAAGCGGACAGGTACGCACCGTCGACCCGCAGGCCGAGTTGGTCCAGCGCGTTCTGGACGTTGGTGGCGGTGACCCACACCTTGCGGGTTTGGCCGTTCTTGGTGAGAGTCAGCAGCCGACCGTAACGGATCGCGACGTTGCTGCCATCGCCGATCTTGGTGGTGGGCGCGGGGGCGACGGTGTCGTGCTCTCCGACGCTGAGTCCCTCGCGCTTCAGGACGTCGCCGACGGTGGCGGCGAACGTGTGCACTGTACGGCGCTTGCCGTCTACGGAGAGGGTGATCGCCTTGTCGAAGCTCACGAAGGCAGTGGTGCCCCCCACGAGCGTTGCGACCGCGACCGCCTGGGCGGCAAACGCCTGAGGCGTACGGCGCACGATCCTCCAGACCTCGGACCTCCCGGGCACGGCACCCGAATCGGACAGCACGAAGGGGGCGGCATCCCGCGCATCGCGGAAGCACGCCCCCGAGCCGCCCGGGGTAACCGACCCCGGCTAACAGTTCCGGGACTCTAATGAAGTCACCTGCCGCGCGCCACTAGTCGTGGAGTTTTTCGTCCGGTTCCGCAAGCTATGTGCGACGTGTGAGTGAACGAAATCACGCGTCCGGCTCAGTCCGAGCCGAACACCCGCTCAGCGGTGGCGGTGACGGCCCCGGCAAGCGTGTCCTCCGGCACGCCCTTGATCCGCGCCAGGGCGCGAAGCGTGTAGGGCACCAGGTAGGGCGCGTTGGGGCGGCCCCGGTAGGGCGCCGGCGCCAGGAACGGCGCGTCGGTCTCGACGAGCAGCGCGTCCAGCGGGGCGACCGCCGCCGCCTCGCGCAGGTCGTGCGCGCTCTTGAACGTCACGGTGCCCGCGAACGACAGGACGTAACCGTGATCGGCGCACACCCTGGCCATGGCGGCGTCGCCGGAGTAGCAGTGGAACACGACGTGATCCGGGGGGCGCTCCTCCTCGAGGATGCGCAGCACGTCGTCATGGGCGTCCCGGTTGTGGATGATCAGGGCCTTGCCGTGGCGCTTCGCCAGCTCGATGTGCCGGCGGAAGGACGCCTGCTGGGCGGGCACACCCTCGGGCGCCGTGCGGTAGTAGTCGAGCCCGGTCTCACCGACGGCGCGCACCTGCGGGAGTGCGGCGAGCGCGTCGATATCGCGGATCGCGGAGTCTAGGGCGGCATCGCTGGCGGCCGGAGCGCCGGCGATGCCTCCGCCGGCGGTCGGGCCGCCGGAGCGGGCCAGGACGGGCGCCTCGTTCGGGTGGATCGCCACCGCCGCCCAGATCGCGTCGTGGCGGCCCGCGACATCGGCCGACCAACGTGACGACTCGACGTCGACGCCGACCTGCACCAGCCTCGTGACCCCCACCGCGGCGGCCCGCTCGAGCGCCTCCTCGACGGTGCCCTCCTGCATGTCGAGGTGGGTGTGACTGTCGACGGTCGGGACACGCAGCGGCTCGGGCGGGGGCGGCGGTGCCGCACGCGCGGTAACGCGCGCGCCGGAGCGCGCCGCCGCCCGGCGGTCAATCACGCG
>JBOHCZ010000044.1:0-4525 GCA_050699195.1 Streptomycetales bacterium | reverse complement strand
GACCTGGTGACGGGCTGCGCCCCGCCCGCGGTGCGACCCGCGGGAGCGGCCGCTGCGATCCCGGCGGCCGGGACGTCGACATCGGCGGCGAGCGCGGCGAGGAACCGTACGGAGAGATCACCGTTCGCCGGCACGAAGGCAGCCGCCGGGAGGCCGTCCCGGGGCCCGAAGCGGCGGGCCGCGAGGGCGTCGAGCAACTCGTCGTCGCGCTGCACCGCGGTCATGTCGATGCGGTCCTCGGCCATCAGGCGCTCACCTCTTCAGCGGCGAACGCACGCAGCCGCGCGAGTGCCCGGTGCTGGGCGACGCGGACGGCGCCCGGAGACATGTCGAGGGCACGTCCGGTCTCCTCAGCCGAGAGACCCACCGCCACCCGCAGGACCAGGAGCTCACGCTGATGGTGAGGGAGGCGGCGCAGCAGCGCCCGTGCGTGCTCGGCGTCGCTGCGCCGCATCGCCTGCTCCTCAGGCCCGAGCTCGTCGTCGACGGCGTCGGGGAACTCCGAGACCGGCGTCGCCGCGCGCAGGGCCGCGCGCTGAACGTCGGCCACCTTGTGCGCGGCGATGCCGAAGACGAACGCCTCGAAGGGGCGTCCCTCATCGCGGTAGCGGCGCAAGGCGGACAACACGGCGAGACAGACCTCCTGCGCCGCGTCATCGGCGGCATGCTCGGCGCCGGGCACCCCTCCGAGTCGAGCCCGGCAATAGCGGAGTACGAGCGGACGGATACGGGCGAGCAGCGCGTCTGCCGCCTTGACGTCCCCCCGTGCCGCTCTGGAGACGAGTCCGCGCATGTCGTCAGTGTCCGCCCGTACTCTCATCGGGTCGGACGCGTCGTTCGTTACGTTCAGTGCGACGCGATCGACCACAATGTCACCGGACCAGGCCCCACCGGAAGCCCAGGGCCACCGCGTGCGCCCGGTCCGAAGCCCCGAGCTTCTTGAACAACCGCCGTGCGTGCGTCTTCACCGTGTCCTCAGAGAGAAACAATTCCCGGCCGATCTCGGCGTTGCTCCTGCCGTGGCTCATCCCTTCGAGAACCTGGATCTCGCGAGCGGTGAGCGCCGGCGGGTTGCCGCCCTCGGTGGGCCGCAGCCGCCGCGCGGCAAGACGCCACCCGGGATCGGCGAGTGCTTGGGATACTGTAGCCCGCAACTCGGCCCGGGACGCATCCTTCTGCAGGTAACCGCGGGCACCAGCGGCCACCGCCAGCGCGACGCCCTCCTGATCCTCCGCCATGCTGAGCATGATGACCCGGGCCGTGGGATCCGACGCCATCAGCCGGCGGACCGTCTCGACCCCCCCGAGTCCCGGCATCCGGACGTCCATGAGGACGAGGTCGGTGCGGTTGGCGTGCCAGTGGCGCAGCACCTGCTCCCCGCACGACGCCGTCACCACCCGTTCCACGCCCGGGACGGTCGCCACCGCTCGGCGCAGGGCCTCCCGGACGAGCGGTGAATCATCGCAGATCAGGACGGTTGTCATTGCCCTCCCCCGTCCGGTGTTGTAACGCTGTGCCGCTGTATGCCTACTTGGCGTAATCAATCTAGACATGCAAGAAACGTCCCCCTGTTCTGTTTCGAACCCCTTCGGAGTGTTCAACGACGGTCACTCGTATGAGTTACGAAATTGTTGTAACGCGCCCCCGGCCCCTTGACCTGCATAAACGCGCTTGCCGAGCACAAGGGCGGCGCCGATCTCGCGCCGCTGGAACCACCCACCCAAAGGTGCCCATGGCTGGTGACGCCCGTACGGGTGGGTGGGCGCCCTGCCATCCGGCTGTCCTTGATCGCACCGAAGCATGCACCCGATTGTGTGATGACTCACCGTGCAGTGCCACCTAAAACGCCGTAATCAACCCAGAAAGCACCCGGCTTGGAGGGTTGCGCCGGCCCCTTGGCGGTAACAGTTCGGGAGAAAGCGGGCTAACCGGACTCGGGCTCTTTTGGCGACACGCCTGCCCTCACGTCGGTCGACCCCCAAGCAACGCGTACGGCGGGAGGACACCAGCTATGGCGGACTTCTCCCGGCTACCGGGGCCCCGCGCCGAGGTCTGGGACTGGCAGCTGCACGCCGCGTGCCGCAGCGCGGGTGACGAGTTGTTCTTCCACCCCGAAGGCGAGCGGGGGGCCGCGCGACGCGCCCGGGACCTGGCAGCCAAGGCGTTCTGCGCCAGCTGCCCGGTGCTCGTCGAGTGCGCGCGGCACGCCCTGTCCGTCCGCGAACCTTACGGCGTGTGGGGTGGCATGACCGAGGAGGAGCGCGCGCGCAGCTACGGACGCAAGGGCGGGCGTACCCGGGTGGTCCCCGTGGCGAGCTGACCTGAGGGGTCGTACCGGGCCTGTGAGCCGCTCCCCCGTCCCTCCCCGGAGCGGGTCCGGGCCGGCCGGAGAGCCCCCGCAGCGACGCCGAGGGCAGCAAGCACGGCATCGACAGCGGGCACGTCCCGCAGCCCGGGCAGGGTGAACGCGCTGATCTGACGCGCGATCCGCGGGACGACCGGCCTGGCCACGAGGGCGTCGTGGTGCACGGTGGCCAAGACGAGGCCGGGCATGAGAGCGACACCGAGACCCGCCGCCACGAGGCTCTGCACGGCGACGTAGTCGTCGGTCGCGAACGCGATGTCGGGCGTGAACCCCTCGTCCGTGCAGGCCTGGACCAGTTGCCCGCGGCACCGGGCGCATCCGCCGATCCAGCGCTCACCGGCGAGATCCGCGAGGCGGACCCGGCCCCGCCGGGCCGAGGGATGCCGCGCGGGCAGCAGCGCGAACAGGTGGTCGCCGAGCAGCGGCAGCTGGGCCAGATCGTCGAGCTTCTCGGGGGCACCCCGGCCGTCGCTGCCGTCGCCGACCCCCGGGTAGGCGAAGGTCAGGGCGACGTCGCACTCCCCGGCCCGCAGCAGCGTGATCGCGTCGGAGGGCTCGGCCTCGACGAGGGAGATCCGCACACCGGGGTGGCGCTCGCTCACCCGCGCGAGGGCCGCGGGCACCAGCGTGGAGCTGCCGCTGGGGAACGACACCAGCCGCACCCGGCCGGCCCGCAGCCCCGCGATGGCCGCGACCTCCTCCTCCGCCGCGGAGACGCCGGCAAGGATGGCGACCGCGTGCCGGGCGAGCGCCTCGCCGGCCTCTGTCAACCGCATCGTCCGTCCTACGCGCGTCACGAGGACGGTCCCCAGGCTGCGCTCGAGCGCCTTCATCTGCTGGCTGATCGCGGGCTGTGTATAGCCGAGTGCCTGGGCCGCGGCGGAGTAGGAGCCGCAGCGGGCGACCTCCCGAAGCACACGCAGGTGGCGAGCCTCGATCACACCGCCACTATACGGGGCCTATAAGCCCTCCTTTGGGACGGAAAAGAAACCCTCATTCGACGTGGGCGACGGTGCGGTAGCAGGCTGGTTCGCATGGACCAACGTTCGACAGCCACCGCACCGGGCAGCCCGGACCTGTCTCTGACCGAAGCGGCGACCCAGTTCTCGCCGGAGGGCGCGTTCCTCGACACCGCCAGCTATGGCCTTGCGCCCGACACGGCGGCTCTCGCTCTCGAGGAGGCGATCGACACCTGGCGTACCGGCCGGGCCACGGCGGGCGGGTACGACCCCTACGTCTCCGAGGCACGCGCGCTGTTCGCCCGGCTCGTCGGTGTCGGCAGCGGCGACGTCGCCGTCGGCAGCCAGGCCTCGGCGTTCGCGGGGCTCGTCGCGGCGTCGCTGCCGGCGGGGTCCGAGGTCGTGACGGCCGACTGCGAGTTCACATCCGTGCTGTTCCCGTTCCTCGCCCAGGAACGCAGGGGGGTGCGGGTACGGCTCGTTCCGCTCGCCGATCTGCCCGAAGCGATCGACGCGCGCACCTCCCTGGCCGCGCTCAGCGCCGTGCAGTCCTGCGACGGGCGGGTCGCCGACCTCGCCGCCGTCCGGGACGCCGCCGCGGGCGTGGGAGCCCGCACCTTCGTCGACGCGACGCAGGCCTGTGGCTGGCTGCCGTTCGACGCGTCGCGCTTCGACTACGTCGTCTGCTCCGCGTACAAGTGGCTGCTCGCGCCCCGCGGGGCGGCCTTCTTCGCGGTCCGTCCTGAGCGGCTCGACGCGCTGATTCCCCACCACGCCGGCTGGTACGCGGGCGAGGACGTGTGGACGTCGATCTACGGAGGTCCGCTGCGGCTCGCCCGGTCGGCACGGCGCTTGGACCTCTCGCCCGCATGGCTGGCGTGGATCGGGGCGGTGCCGGCCCTGCGGCTGCTCGACCAGGTGGGTGTCGCGGCGATCCACGCCCACGACGTGGCTCTCGCCGACCGCTTCCGTGCGGGGCTCGGCATGCCGCCCTCGGACTCGGCGATCGTCTCCGTGCCGGGCATCGCCGACGCCTCCGACCGGCTCACGCGGGCCGGCGTGACAGCCTCCGTGCGGGCCGGCGCGGTCCGGGTGGCCTTCCACCTCTACAGCACGGAGGCCGATGTCGATCGAGCCGTCGAGGCCTTGACCTCCTGGACCTCCTGGACCTCCTGATGCGGAAGGGCGCGGCGGCATACGC
>JBOHCZ010000043.1:0-8566 GCA_050699195.1 Streptomycetales bacterium | reverse complement strand
AGCCGGGGCTTACCCCGAGCAAGGGCATCGAGGAAAAGGTGATCGACGCCATCGAGACCGAAATCGGGAAAATCGCGCGGCCCAAGAACGTCTGGATCGTCACCGATATGCCCAAGACCCGTTCCGGCAAAATCATGCGCAGAGTTATCGCCGCCATCTCCAATTTCTCCGACGTCGGAGACACCACCACCCTGGCCAACCCCGAAATCGTCGACAACATCCGCCACCGCGTCCAAAGCGAGAAGGCGGCCCGCGGCGAGGTTCCCCGCGAACTATCCGCACAAGAGAAGGCCGAGATCCAAGCGTTCGGCCACGCCGAATAGCCCGATCACCCGCTGAGGTGCCGGTGACACTCCCGACGTGTCTGGTGGCCGGGCGGGAGGGCGTGCGGTGCGGTGTACCGCGGTGGCGCGGGCGTGACCGAGATCCCCGTATGCCGGCCGGCCGACGGTCGTCGACGCCTCGGTGCTGGGCACGCTGACGTGGTAGCCATGTGAGCGGCCAGCCTTCCAACGGCTGACGTAGCAGTTCGATCTCAGGAGCGCACGCGATGAGCACAGCCGTACCGGGGCCGGGCGAGGCCGGCACGCGAGCGCCCGCACCAGAACCCAACGCCCGGGATCGCGAACTCGCGGACGCCCTGCGCGGCGACATTTCCGGCGAGGTGCGGTTCGACGCGGGCACGCGGGCGTTGTACGCCACCGACGCCTCCAACTACCGGCACGTGCCGGTGGGTGTGGTGCGCCCGCGCAGCGAAGAGGACGTGGTCGCCGTGGTCGCGCACGCGCGGCGGTACGGGGTGCCGGTCACCAGCCGCGGAGCGGGCACCAGCATCGCGGGCAACGCGTGCGGGCCGGGTTTGGTGATCGACTTCGCCCGCCATCTTGACCGCATCATCGACATCGATGCCGAGCGGCGGCTCGCACGGGTGCAGCCGGGCGTCGTACTCGACACGCTGCGCTCGGCCGCCACGCCGTACGGCCTGACCTTCGGGCCGGACCCGTCCACGCACAGCCGCTGCACCCTCGGCGGGATGATCGGCAACAACGCTTGCGGCACCCACTCGGTGGCGTGGGGCAAGACTGTGGACAGCGTGCACTCGCTGCGGGTGCTGCTCTCCGACGGCACGCAGCTGGAAGTGGGCGCCACCAGCGCCGCCGACCTGGAGCGGCGGTGCGGCCAGGGAGATCGCACCGGGCAGCTGTACCGGGAGCTGCGGGCGCTCTCGGACGACATCGGCGACGAGGTGCGGCGGCACTTTCCGGACCTCGCCCGACGGGTCTCGGGTTACAACCTCGACCAGCTTCTTCCGGAAAACGGCTTTCACCTCGCGCGGGCGCTGGTCGGCAGCGAGGGCAGCTGCGCCACGGTTCTGGAGGCGACCGTGCAGCTGGTCGAATCGCCGCCGGTGCGCGCGATGGTGGTGCTCGGGTTCGACGACTCCTACGCGGCTGCGGACGAGGTGACCCAGCTGCGCGGGTTGGACGCGCTGGCCATCGAGGGGATCGGCGCCGACCTGATTGACGTGGTCCGTGAGCGCAACCCCCGCTCCCCCGCGCTGGGGCTGCTTCCTGTCGGACGTAGCTGGATGCTGGTGGAAGTCGGTGGCGATGAGCCCGGCCAGGCCCGGGCCGCCGCCGACCGGATCGTGCGCGCGCTGGGCAACCGCGCCGAGACAGTGGTGCACACCGAGGCAACGCAGATGTCCGCCCTGTGGAAGGTCCGCGAGGAGGGCGCGGGGTACTCGACCCGGATGGCCGATGGTTCCGAGCGCTGGTCCGGCTGGGAGGACGCCGCTGTCCCGCCCGAGCGGCTCGGGGCGTACCTGCGGGAGTTCGACGGGCTGCTGGAGCGGTACGGCCGCCGCGGCGTGACCTACGGGCACTACGGCGACGGCTGCATCCACGTTCGTATCGACTTCGACCTGCGGTCCATGTCCGGCGCGGCGGACTACCGGGCCTTCCTGGAATCCGCCGCCGACCTGGCCGTCTCCCACGGCGGTTCGATCTCCGGCGAGCACGGCGACGGTCAGGCCCGCTCGGAGCTGCTGTCCCGCATGTACCCGCCGCGGCTGATGGAGGCGTTCGGCCGGTTCAAGGACGCCTTCGACCCCGAGGGGCTGCTCAACCCGGGCCTGATCGCCCGCCCCCGCGCGCTGGACAGCGACCTGCGCCTGCTGGTGGCCCCGCCGCGCATACCCGACCGGACGACGTTGGCACTGCACGCCGACAACGGAGACCTGGCCTCGGCAACCCGGCGATGCGTGGGCGTCGGCACGTGCCTGAACCCCTCCGGAGGGGTGATGTGTCCCAGCTACCGCGCCACCCGCGAGGAGCGGCACTCCACCCGCGGGCGGGCACACCTGCTGTTCGAAATGCTCGGCGGCGGGGTCATTACCGGCGGCTGGCGGTCGCCGGAGGTGCGGGAAGCGCTTGATCTGTGCCTGTCGTGCAAGGGCTGCAAGACCGACTGCCCGGTGAGTGTGGACATGGCCACCTACAAGGCTGAGTTCCTGCACCACCACTACCGGCGGCGACCACGTCCGGCGTCGCACTACTCGATGGGCTTCCTCCCGCTGTGGCTCGCATTGGGCCAACAAGCGCCGGGGCTGGCGAACCGGGCGCTCGCAGGTCCGCTGGGGCCGGCGCTCAAACGCCTCGCCGGGATCGCCCCGGAACGGAACCTGCCGCGTCTGGCGCCGCAGACGCTGCGTGCGTGGTGGTCCCAGCAGCGGGACCGCCCCTCCGGCAGCGGGCAGGACGTCGTGCTGTTCCCTGACACCTTCACCAACCACTTCGACCCCCACATCGGCCGGGACGCCATCGCCGCCCTGGAAGCGCTCGGCTGCACCGTCCGGCTGCCCCGGCGCCCGGTGTGCTGCGGCCTCACCTGGGCCTCAACCGGCCAACTCGGCATCGCCCGCCGCGTGCTCCGGTACGCCGCGAAAACCCTGCGGCCACAACTCGACGCGGGAATGCCCGTGGTGGGGTTGGAGCCGAGCTGCACGGCGTTCCTGCGCAACGACGCGCGGGAACTGGCGCCACACGAGCCGAACGTACGCGCACTCGCCGACGCCACGAGGACCTTCGCCGAACACGTCGAACCCACCCGCGGGCGGTGGCACGTGTCGGCGCACGGCCCGCAGGCCGGCGGCGCAGCACGCGGGAAGGCACGTGGGAAGGCACTCGTGCAGGTGCACTGCCACCAGTATGCGGAGATGGGCTTCGACGCTGACCGGTCCACCCTGGAAGCCACCGGCGTGGAGGCCGAGGTGCTGGACTCCGGTTGCTGCGGGCTGGCCGGCAACTTCGGTTTCGAGCGCGGCCACTACGACGTGTCGGTGGCCTGTGCCGAGCAGGCCCTGCTGCCGGCTGTCCGCGCGGCGGATCCGGACACCCTTGTGGTCGCCGACGGGTTCAGCTGCCGTACCCAGCTACGCCAGCTGGCCGGTGTCGAACCGCTTCACCTCGCCACCCTGGTCGCCCGGGCGCTGGCGGTGGGCACCCGCGGTACCTCTTAACGCCTGCGCGTCACGCCCCTACGGACGGTTCGTGGCAGGGCTGCACCGTCGCACGCCCGGAGGGCCGATTCGGCGGGAGTGATCCGGCCGCCTGGCTCTGCTGCGTCGTGGCCAGGCGGTGGCGAGAGTCCGGCAGGCGTCTACATCGGGTGCGCTCGTGGAGGTTTTTCACTGCATGCGCGTGGACCTTGCGTCCGCGTCGCCCGTGCCTCGAAGGCTACAGCGGCGCCGTCAGCGTGTCGTCCATCAGAGTGGCTGCCTGCCTGCACCGTGGCCTGATTGTCGTGTTCTTAGACTGCTCCGCGGCGATCTCCAACGAGGAGTGCAGGACCGTTCAGATAAAATCGCTTGTGTGCCCGGTTGTCTTTCTTCGCATGGTGATTCACGTATGGCGATCGGCTACAATACGTTCATGCGCGGTGTCGGCGACCACATGAGTATTGGCGAGCGCGTGGCGTTCTATCGTGTTCGACGCGGCCTGACGCAATCGGTCTTGGCAAGCCTTGTTGGGCGTTCCGAGGACTGGCTCAGCCAAATTGAACGTGGACAGCGCCAGCTGCGTCGTACGGACGTGATTATTGAGCTCGCTGGCGCGCTGCGTATAACACCAGGCGATCTCATCGGGCACCCGGTGTTGGTGGAAGATGACGAAGAGAACGATGACGTGCCGGCAGTTCGCGATGCTCTGATGACGCCGCGCCGGCTTTCCCGAGTTCTGTTTGGCGCCGCCACACCATCTCCTGACATACCACCGGACCGTGCCGCTCAATTGGTCGAGCGCGGGTGGAGCGATTATCAACGCGGTAGGCTGGGTCGTGTGATCTCGGTCCTTCCTGGGCTGATCAAGACAGTGCAGCAGTTCGAAGACGATTCATCCCTGGATGGTGATATTCGGCGCCGTGGTTGGGCGATATCGGCTCGGACCCACCATCTTGCTGCCACCACGTTGAGTAAGATCGGCGAGGCGGACCTTGCATGGATCGCTGCCGAACGAGCCATGCAGGCCGCAGACAATGCCGATGATCCGTTGGTACTCGCATCCGCGGCGCGAGCAGGTACCCACGCTCTGCTTGCCGTGGGTCGCTTCGACGATGCTCTAGAGCTTGGGAACACGGCCGCGGTCTGGTTGACACCGCGTCTCGCGGAGAGCGATCCCGCTGCGCTGAGTCTGTTTGGGATGCTGCACCTTCGGGCGGCAGTCGCCGCTGCACGGCACCATGACCGCGTCACTGCACGTGATTTGCTGCGACGCGCCGCCGTGGCTGCTGCAGCGCTCGGGGAGGACGCGAATTATTGGCAGACAGGTTTCGGCCCAACCAACGTCGAGGTGCATCGTGTGTCCGCGGCCCTAGATCTCGGTGATGTGGCCTACGTCGTCGAACACGGACCCGAAGTGACTGTCGACCACCTCCCTGCAGAACGGGCCGTTTCCCACATGGTCGACGTTGCCCGAGCGTTGAGCTTGGTGGCTCAAGATAGCGAGGCTCTGCAACGTCTACTCGCAGCTGAGCAGGCCGCTCCTCAGCTCGTACATCACAGCCCCGTCGTCCGTGAGACTGTTCGTGCCATGCACCGCCGCGCACCCGTGACCGGCGGCTGGAAGTCCTCTCCACTGCTTGGCCTCGCTGAGCGCTGCAGGGCAGTTCAGTGACCGGATGGGATCGTCCCGTGCTCGGGCTGATTGGCTCGTCGGGAGGAGGCCTGGAGATGATCCGGGAACGGCTCGTACAGCCAATGCAGAACCTGGGCTGGACGGTCGCCGTGACACTCACACCGACTGCAGCGACCTGGCTCGAAGTCAACGGCGAGTTGGCGAAGCTGGAAGCGGTCACCCGATACCCCGTCCGTTGGCGACCCCGATTGCCTGGTGAGGTGAGTCCACATCCGGCCATCGACTGCTACGCCATGGTACCCGCCTCCGCGAACACCGTGGCGAAGCTCGCGCTTGGGATCGCCGACAACCAGGCGCTCACGACAGCCTGCGAAGCCATCGGGGGGCAACAGGTTCCCGTGGTTGTCTTCCCCCGGGTCAACGCTGCCCACGCGCGCCAGCCCGCTTGGGACCAGCACATTGAGGGGCTGCGGCGGGTGGGCGTGCATCTGATCTATGGGCCCGATGTCTGGCCGCTGCACGAACCGCGCTCCGCGCCCGGCCGTGAGCTGCCATGGCAAGCAATCCTCGAAGCGATCGAGGCGGTCCGACAAACCTCCTAACCGGGCATCCGAACCTCGGCGAAAACGCACCCGGACAGTTTGTCCGGGTGCTTCTCGTGTTCCGCCCTTAACGTCAGCGAAGTCCGATGCAACGGGCGCCGGATGAACACATCTGATTCGGAGTCAGCTGCGTTGGCGCCGTCAGGGGAGGAAAAGGGCCATGGACGTGGTGGATGTTGGTGTGTCAAGAGCCCTGATGGATATGCGTTCCCGTGCCATCTGCCGGGGCGATGACTCTTTTGATCTTGAGATACTGGTGCAGGTGGTGCTTGCGGTGGCGGTTCGTCATGCCCCGGAAACAGCGGCGTTGCCTGCTCAGCGGGGTGCCCGGGCTGCGCGCCGGTGTCGTGCGGACGGGCAGCCCTGGCCATGCGCCACCCACCGGGATCTGGTGGGCAACCTGCTGGGCGGCAAGGCCACTTCATGACCATCGACGAAGCCGCCGCCCAGTACAACCAACCCAGCCACCTGCTGCGCTTCGCGCCCCCAAGGAAGGTGTCGTGAGCGAGCTGCCGCGTCGCACACCCAGCGACGCGATCCGTCGCGCCCAGCTCGACGGCTCATCCGAGGAGAGTTCGGCGGGCATATGCCTGCCACCGCTGAGCAGACCCCGCCGTCATTGTCGCCACGGTGCACGCCAACTCGGGGGCGGGCTGGGCCACCCACGCCCACCCCAACTGCACAGCCGAGCGGATAACCCTGTAGCTGTCGCACCGGACCACCCGTAGCTATTCAGCCGGTCGACACGCCGGCCGGCCGTTGTGGATTAAGAAGTCTGATCGCGCACCCACTGGAGGTAGTCGGGGTTGCCGTCCTCGATCGGCCGGGTGCTGATGCTGGGCACCTGGTAGGGGTGGGTCTCCTTCGCGCGGGCCACGATCTCGGGGAGGAGCGCTGTGCGGGTGTGCAGCGATGCGCGTCCCTCTGGGCGGTCGTGGACCTGGCCCTGCCAGCGGTAGATCGAGTGGATGGGGGTGAAGTTGTGGGCGCTGGCGCACAGGCCTTCGTCGACGAGCTGGCGGGTGAACTCCAGCAGCCAGTCCGGCTCGGGTGCGGTGATGACGACTTCGCAGGATCATCCACGGTGGGTGGCGCCTTGTTCTTCGACGAGACGGGACATGGCGGCCTCGGCGTCGTTCTCGGTCTTGCCCATGGTGCCCCAGCCGGTCATCACCTTCTCGTCATAGCCCAGCCCGACCCAGCGGCCTGACATGTCGATGCCGTGGGGGTGCAGCACGAAGTACAGCGTGCCCTTGGAGCGGATCGACCCGTCGTTGGCGGCGTAGTAGCCGGTGAGGATCTCGTTGTCCCACAGCCGCAGCTCCCCGACTGGCTGGCGCATCGACGGCCTCGTTGAACTGCCCAGACTCTGGCCCCGGGGCGTAGCGCCCGGGGCGCTACGGGGGACAGGACCTGGTGGGATTCCCAGCAAGGGTCTCTGGCGTAGCCTGGCGGCCTGGTGTGTGGCTGCGTTGGGAGGTGGAGTGGCGGTGGCGGACGAGCTATCTGGGATGACTACCGGGGAGCGCATCAGGCACTTCCGGGAGACGGCGGGTATGAGCCGGCCGGTCCTGGGTGGCCTGGTGGGACGGTCCGGGGAGTGGGTGAAGGCCGTTGAAACCGGGAGGCTGCTCACCCCGCGTCTGCCGTTGCTGATATCTCTGGCTCAGGTGCTGGGGGTGGATGACCTCGCCGAGTTGACTGGTGAGCAGCGGCTCTCGATGGCGAGTTACACCAAGGCAAGTCACGAGTCGACGGCAGGAGTTGCTGCTGCGCTGGCCTCCTATCCGCTCGATGTTGGTGCCCACGAGCCGGTTCCCGCGGAGGACTTGCAGGGGCGGGTCCGGCAGGCGTGGGAGCTGTGGCACGGGGCGCGGCGGCACCGCAGCGCCATCGCTGTTGTGCTGCCAGGTCTGCTGACCGATACCCGCGTGGCGGTCCGGCTCCAGCAGGGGGAGGAACGCCGTCGTTCGTTGCGTGCCCTGGCGGAGATCTACCACCTGGCTCAGCTGTTCCTCAGCTTCCAGCCGGTGGCTGAGCTGGTGTATCTGACCGGTGACCGCGCGATGGGCGCTGCCCAGGACGCCGATGATCCATCCGCGATGGCGGTCGCCGCCTGGTATGTCAATCACGTGTTCCGAGACGCGGGGGACCGAGATGAGGCCCGCGTGGAGCTCGCTCAGCAGGCGGCGGCGCTGCTGTCCCCGGATCGTGACCGTGAACACCTGGTGCGCTGGGGGCTTCTCCAGCTCGCCATCGCGCTGTCGTATGCGAAGACGGGGCGAGACGGCGATGCCTGGCACCACTGGGACCGGGCGCATCAGGCTGCTCGCAGCCTCGGGGACGGCTACGCCCACCCGTATCTGATTTTCGGTCCGGGGATGGTCGCGGCGTACGCGGTGACCATGAACAACGACCTGATGCGCGGCGGTGAAGCGGTACGCCAAGCCGACCGGCTCGACCTCGCGTCCATGCCATCGGCGACCCGCCGCAGCTTCCACTTGATCGAAACCGCACGCGCCTACAGCCTGCGTCGGGAGCATGTGGCCACCGTGCACCTTCTGCGCAAGGCCCATGACGAGTCACCCGAAACCATCCGCTACAACCTGTTCGCACGTTCTATCGTGACCGAGCTGAGTGGCGCCAGCGCCCCATCGATCCGGGACGACGTGGCCGACCTCGCCGGCAAACTCGCCCTTCCTGTCGGGTGACTGGATAGGTCATCGGCTCTGGTCGTTGGGAGGGCGCCCGAGCGGGATGGTCTGGTTGTCGGCGTGTCGTCGACGGCGTCTGGTTTGTAGACATGTTTGGATCTTGGCGTGTCCCGGTCGC
>JBOHCZ010000042.1:0-3430 GCA_050699195.1 Streptomycetales bacterium | reverse complement strand
GTACCCGTTCGTTCAGCTGGCGCAGCTCGCCGTTGCACCGGAGGCGTTGCCGAGGATCCCGATGTTGTTGCCGCAGACGTTCACCGGCAGGTTGACCAGCAGGTCGGCGTCGGTGTCGGCCACGCTGTCCTGCATCGTGGTGGGCTCCCCCTGCAGGGTCGTGGCACCGGCCAGGGTCCCGGCACATCCGGCGCTGGCGTCGGAGGCGTTGCCGAGCACCGCGATGTTGTTACCGCAGGCGTTGACCGGTGCATTCCCGACCACGTTGGCATCCGTCACGGCCACGTTGTTGAGATCGGGCTGAGCACTCGCGGCCCCCGCCCCGAGCAGCGTCAAGCCCGCCGCCGCGGCGGTCACGACGAGGCCCCTGGTGATCACGCGCATGTCGTCTCCTGTTCCTGTTCTCTGGGCAGTTCGGAGTACTGTGACACTCTGTGGTCGATCTATAACGGAGAGTAGAAACAACGGGACTCGCACGCGTCACCCGACACGACCATCGGTGGTGGTTTTGGGCCGAAAGAGCGACACATCTCAGCAGTCGTCCAGGAAGCGGACGAGGGCACGTACCCCGAGACGCAAGGCGTCCACCGGGATCCGCTCGTCGACACCGTGGAACATCCCAGTGAAGTCGAGCTCCGGAGGCAGCCTGGCCACCGCATCGCAGATCTCGGTGACCGCGTTGTCCTGGTTCATCATTATGTCCTTCATGTCGACCGCCCAGCGGCCCCACACGCCCCACACGCCCCCCGCAGTTCGCCGGAGAAGGGGTGGACCTGCCAGTCCGCGGGGTCGGCGGGCACGACGTCGAGGTGACCGTGGACGAGCACAGGCGGGCCGGCAAGACCGCGATGGCTGCCGGCGGCTTTCGCCGCGCACCGGCGGGTACCCGTCGCCGCGCGCGGTCGCCGTGAGCAGCCCCTCTGCTATCGTTTTGCCGGACGTCAGGGCAGGTTTCACAGCGCCTGTGCCTCCGTATGTCCGGGTGGCGGAATAGGTAGACGCGCTAGCTTGAGGTGCTAGTGCCCGGTAACGGGCATGGGGGTTCGAGTCCCCCCTCGGACACCACAGCGACGCACACGTGCTTGAAGAGGCGGGTGCGTGTTCGAACACCTTTGAACACGCACTCCACAAGATCTCCCCTACGCCAAGGCCATGCCCCGTCCTGCGGGGGTGGTCCGCATGACCTCCGTGATCACACCGGTGGTCCCATCCACGTCGGCTACCCCATCGTTCCAGGGAACAGTCGCGATGCCCCGCCGGGGGGCGGGTTCGAAACCACCTCTCCCCCAGCTTGCCAGCGTCGTCGATCGGCCCGGCTCGACTCTGCACCGGCTGTCCGCCATCGATCGCCATGGCCGGGTCGCCGATCGAGAGGTGATCCAGGCACTGGGCTGGCCGCCCGGCACACGGCTGGACATCAACGAGCGGCACGGCTTGGTCATGGTCCTCGCCGACCCCGTGGGGGCGTTCCGCGTTACTGGCCAGGGCCGCCTGCACCTGCCCATCCGCATTCAGCGCTGGTGCGGCTTGAAGGCCGGCGATCGCCTTCTGCTGTCCGGCGACCGTACGACCGGCGAGCTCGTCCTCTGCCCGCCGCCGGCGCTGGACGACATGGTCGCCACATATCTCGCCGCCACGTTGGGTGGTGATCACTGATGACCGCCGACACCAACGCGCCTGCCGCCGGGCAGCCCGAGCTGGAGGCTGCGAGGCTCCTGCTCGACCGGATGGGCATCTCACCGGAAGCGCTTCTGCAGCCCGCGGTCGCCCGTCCCCCCGCGCCGACCTTCGCCGAGTACGTGCCCGTCGTGAGCGCCGCCGTCGGCAAAGGCGCCCTCAGAACGTACGGCTCGTATTGGAACCGCCTGGTCGAACACGGACCCTCGACTCCCCCACACCATCAGAGGTCGAGCAGTTGGTGCAGCAGGTAGCCGCCAATGTGGTCATCCGGCGCAACGGCCGGGGCGGCCGCAGTGCCTCCGAACACATGATCGCCGCACTGCGGTGTCTGTACCGTCGCGCGGTGGCCGACGGCCTGCTCGGCGAGGCCGACAACCCTGCCGCGAAAGTCAGCAAGCCCCGGCGACTGCCGAGCACCCGCCGCGCACTGCCCGATAAGCGAGTGGCCGAGATCAATCGCGTGGCCGCCAGTACAGGAAACGATCCTGACCTAGATTGCCTCCTGCTGCGGCTGCACACCGAGACCGCCTGCCGCCGCGGCGGCGCCCTGGGCCTACGCCCCAACGACCTGGACCCAGACCAGTGCCTGATCCGGCTCCGGGAAAAGGGTGGCTCGGTGCGATGGCAGCCGGTCTCCCCCACCTTGATGAGGCACCTGCTGCGGCACGCTGAAGAACGCCTAGATCAGTGATTCCGAATGGGTCTTGTTAGTGGTCGTAGGCGACCAGGGAGCGCTTGTGGTTGGCGTTGATGCGCCAGTTGTGCCAGATGCAGGCGGCCAGGGCGAGCAGGCGCTGGGCGATGCGGGCGATCACGCCGGGCAGGGTGCGCCCGCCGTGGCGTTCCAGGTCGAGCTGGTCTTTGACGGTGTCGATGATGGCCTCGATCCATTGCCGCATCCCGGCGAGGTTGCCGAAGCGGCGCTGCTGGTCGCGGCGGTCGGGGTGGGCCATGTCCCGGCCGGACAGGCCCTTGTCGGTCAACACGATCATCTGTTTGCGCAGCGCACCGGTGTCGCGGGCGTGGGCGAGCAGCTCGGCGGCGACCTCGCGTGCGCCGAGTTTGGGATTGGCCAAACACCAGGCCAGCGGCATGCCCTCGGGCGTGGTCAGCAGGTAGAGCTTTAGGCCCCAGTAGTAGCGGGAATGGGCGGCGCAGTAGCCGTAGTCGGCGTGCCCGGCCAACTCGGAGCGTTTCACCGTCTGCCGTGAGGCGCCGCAGGGCACCGGGGTGGCATCCAGGAGCCGCAGCTCCTCGGCCCACGACGGGCACAGCGTGGCCAGGTACAGGGTGGCCTGGCAGATCAACGGCGCGGCGGCCTTGACCCGCTTGTGATAGCCAGGCTGGTTGGGTAGGTAGGGGAACAGGTGCCCGAGCCGGCCGTAGCACAGGCGCATCCAATGGTGCTCCGAGCGCGCCCCCACCAGCACCTGCGCCACGGCCAGGCACACCAGCTCCGCGTCGGAGAGCTTCTTCGGCCGGCCGACTCGGCGCCCGGCGGGCGGGATCACATGGTCGTCGATCACCACATACAGTGCGGTCAGGAGGGCATCGAGATCGATGCCCTCCACCCCTAACGATCAACCAACCACGCCGAGCCAGCCCAAGTTAGGAATCACTGATCTAGACGGTTGATTCCAAGGGTGGCGTGGGAAGCAGAGCGAGGGTGTCCATGATCATTGTGTGACGAACGACCTGGACACCCTCGCGACCGCACTGTAGGTGAAGACTGATGACCTGCTGATCGGGG
>JBOHCZ010000041.1:0-6714 GCA_050699195.1 Streptomycetales bacterium | reverse complement strand
CGCCGAGGCCGGGCGCTGCGGGGTCGCCGCGGTGCGGGGTGCCGGTCGCGAGGGCCACGGCCCCGAGGAACGGTTCCCAGCGGCCCTGCGAGGCGCGGGCCGTGCGGGGCTCCGCGGGGGCGAGCGCAGCAGTGGCGACGAGCTGCGCAGCGGCCCGGGCATCGACCGGGGAGAGCTGTTCGAGCATGGCGAGCGCATCGGACCGCAGGCCGTCCCGGATGGCGGCGAGGATGCGGCGGGCTTCGTCCGCGGGCCGGGACCACGCCTGCTCGGTGAGCCGCAGGGCGAGCGCGGCAGCGGCATCGTAGGGCAGCGGCGCCGAGGGCGGGGGCAACTCCGGGAGGGCCGCGGCCCAGGGCAGGATCAGCTGCTCCGCCCCAGCCACCCCGCCCGCACCGGTCGGGGTGCAGCGGGCGATGGCCCGCGCCAGCCGTGCCGCCGCCACCGACCCGCATCCGGCCGGGGTGGCAGGTGGGGGAGGGGCCGCCGGAGTGTCGCTGCCGGAGCGCGACTGCAGGAGTACCATCGCGCCGCCATGCGAGCCCCACTCCAGGTGAGCGTCCCCGAACTCCGCTGCCACCCGTCCGGCCAGGTCCACGATCGCCGTCGCCAGTCCCGCTCCGAGGGGCACACCGGCGCCGGCATCGCGGTCGGCGTCCCCGTCCGCCGCGACCACGACGCGGCGTCCCGGCTCCCACCCCGAGACGAGGGGAGCGGGCGATCCCGCCACCCAGGTGATCTCGACGGTGCCGTCGCGACGTCTGGTGGCGGTGCCTGAGACCTCGAACTCGAGTTCCGGCTGGGCCAGCACCGAGAGCCCGAGGTCCTCGGGCCGAACCCCGACGTGCGCGGCACGTTCGAGTGCGGCCCGGCCGAAGACCGAGGCCCAGCAGCCGCGGACCGCGGTGACCAACTCGCCGGCGGCCACGCCGAGGTACGAAGTGAAGGCCCCCGCCCAGGTGGGGTCGCCCTCGAGGGGACTGGACGAGCGGACGACGAGTGTGGACCCGAGGCGGGCGGCGTGGCTCACCAGGTCGCGCCGTAGGCGGTCCTCGACGGGGGCGTCGAGGACCGCGAGCCGGGCCGCGGCGCTGCCGCCCTGCCCCGCCGCGACCGCACCGCGGGAGAGCGCCGCCGCGGATACCGATGCGGGGACGACGACGCCCGGCAGGACGGGCAGGCCGGCTGCCCACGCCTGGGCCAGACGCGCCGCCTTCGCCCCCGCGCAGCGCGGGTCGCGGGCGGCCGGCATGTCGAGGCTCAGCAGCCCCGCATCCGCCGTCATCAGCCGGCGAGGGTGATCTGCTCGACGGGGAAGGTGGAGATGATCTCGGGAGGCCCCTCCTCGCCGACGATGAGCATCTCCTCGATCCGGACGCCGAACTGGTGGGTCTTGCCGTGCTGGGTCTCGAGGGCGAAGACCATCCCCGGCTCGATCCGCTGGGGGTGGTCAAGGGACCAGATGCGGGAGATGACCGGCATGTCGTACTGCGCGAGGCCAAGCCCGTGGCCCCACAGGTTGGCGGCCGCCTCGTCCTCCTCCTCGTACCCCCAGGCCTCCTTCGCCGACGGCCAGCGGGCGGCGATGTCGGTGGTCGTCGCACCGGGCCGGACGGTCTCGATCGAGTCGTAGAGCCATTTCAGGGCGAGGTCGTAGTACTGGCGGTGCTCGGCGGTGGGCTGCCCGCCCACGCAGTAGGTGCGGTAGTAGCAGGACTTGAACCCGTTCCAGGTGAGCGCGGCGAGGTCGATGATGACCAGCTCACCGGGGCGGATGATGCGGTCGGAGAAGTTTCGCCAGTTCGGCCAGGCGTTCGGCCCGGAGGAGACGATGATGTCTTCGACGTCCTCCATGCCCGCGATGTCGTAGAGGTACTTCATCCCGAACGCCGTGACCTGGTTCTCGGTCAGGCCGGGCTTGAGGAACTGGGTGAACTCGTAGTGCAGCACGTCGCCGATCGCTCCGACGACGCGCATCGCCTCCTGCTCGTCCACGTTCTTGACCGCGCGGGCCTCCATCATGGGGGTCATCCCGTCGGACCAGCGGAGGCCTGCGCGGTCGAACGCCCTGATCATGTTGATGTCGACGAAGTCGACGCCGAGCGGCTGATCCCTGACACCGGCGTCTTCGAGATCGTTCAGCAGCGCCCTGGTGAACTTCTCGACCTGCTGCTCGGCGGCGGGTCCCGCGGCTCCCTTGATCCATGAGTAGGAGTGGCGGACATTCTCCGGAGGCAGCCACGGCGCATGCCGCCGCACGTGGACGCCGATGTCGCCCTGCTCGTACAGGATCGGTTCGCGGCCCTCGACCAGCACCGCGTAGCGCAGGCCGGGCTTGAGCCGGTTCCATCCCGGCGTCAGTGTCGAGGTGAGGTACCGGACGTTCTCGTCGTACATGCAGAGCACCGCGCCGAGCCCGTGGGCCCGCATGGCGTCCCGGGCACGCTGCAGCCGGTACGCACGCATCCGCTGCCAGTTGATCCGCTCTTGCCAGTCCATGCTCACGGTGCCGAACGAGGCCATCGGCTGCTCCTTCATTCCAGGTCGTCGAGAACCTTCCTTGGCATCATCTCCACGCGAGGGCGCCGCGGCCGACGAGCGTGCCGGCCTTGAGGCGCTCGTGGAGCGGCAGTACGCCCTCCGGGCCGACGGTCTCCCCGATGACCGGGCGGACCTGCCCGCTCGTGACGAGCGCGGCCGCGGTGGACACCTCGGCCCAGGAGGCGTAGCGCGAGCCCAGCACGGTGATCTCCCGGAACACCAGATCGCGCGGGTCGAGCTCGAGGCGCCGGTCGGGAAAGCTCGTGAGCACGACGAGGCGGCCTCCGGGGGTGAGCGCTGCGGCCGACCAGTGCAACGTCGCTTCGGACCCGACCAGGTCGACGATGACGGTGGGACGCCCCTCAGGCCAGAGCGCCGGGTCGAGTCCGGTGAGTTGGCCGGCCGCGACCGGCGTCGCGCCGAGCCGCTCGATGGCGGCGAGCTTTTCGTCGGTGAGGTCCAGTCCCGCGACCCGGGCCCCGTACAGGCCGGCGACCTGGACCATGTGGATGCCCACGCCGCCGCCGGCGCCGATGACGGCGACGCGGTCAGAGGGCGTGACGTGCGCGCGGGCGCCGCACACGTGCACCGGGGTCGCCACCGCGTCGGGCACCACCGTCGCCGCGACCGGGTCCAGGGAGTCGGGTACCGGGATCGCGTTGGCGGCCGGCAGCACGGCGAAGGGCGCGTAGCCGCCGTCGCGGTGCACGCCGACCCACCCGCCGAACCGCTCGCAGCGGGTCTGCCGGCCACCCGCGCACGCAGGGCAGGTACCGCACGAGAGATAGAAGTAGGCCACGATGCGCCGGCCCCTCAGCGACCGGTCGGCGCCCGGTCCCGACTCGACGACCCGCCCGGCGAGCTCGTGACCCGGCACCCGGGGCAGCAGGCCGGGGTCGTCGGAGAGCTGCCCGTCGATGCAGTTGAGAACGGTGAGCCCGATCCCGCACGCCTCGACCTCGACGAGCACCTCACCGGGTCCAGGGCGGGGCAGCGCGCACTCTTCGAGCCGCGGCGTCCCGCCCCACTCGTGCAGGCGGTAGCCCGTCTGGACGCGCGACGTCGACGGGACGGTCCTGCCGACCTCCGGACCCCCTGACGCTGCGGCTGCCACGCTGTGACTCCTTGATCGGCGGCCAGACACGTTACATCATGCAATCTGTACCCAGGCGAGGGAAGACGGGCGGGCGATCGGAGACTGTGGACGGGCCTCACGCACATCGATCCGGCAGCGACGCCGGCCCCGCCGCCCCCGCCGGGCGGCTCGGTCGGCCGAGGGTGGACGTCGTGTCCCTCGGCGGCACGATCGCGATGGCGGACGACGGCAGCGGGCGGGTGGTCCCTGCGCTGTCGGCCGGCGCGATCGTGGCGAGCGTCCCGGCGCTGGCCGGCGTCGCCACCCTCGAGGCCGTTTCGTTTCGCCAGCTTCCCGGCGCCCACCTCGGACTCGACGATCTCATCGCACTCGCCGCCGAGATCGAGCGGCGCCTCGACCGCGGCACCACCGGGGTGGTGGTGACCCAGGGAACGGACTCGCTCGAGGAGAGCGCCTACGTGCTGGACTGCCTCCTGGGGCGGGACGAGTCGGTCATCCTGACCGGGGCGATGCGGCACCCGGAGGCCGCCGGGGCGGACGGGCCCGCCAACGTGCTGGCCGCCGTGCAGACGGCGGCATCGCCCGAGGCCCGTGGCGCAGGCGTGCTCGTCCTGATGAACGACGAGGTGCACGCATCCCGGTTCGTACGGAAGGGGCACACGACGAGCCCGTCGGCGTTCCAGTCCCCGGTCTCGGGGCCGATCGGGTGGGTCAGCGAGGGCCGTCCCCGCGTCGTCCTGCGGCCCGCCCGACTGCCCCCGATCAGGGTGTCTCCGGAGGGCGGCGACCGGTCCGTCGCGCTGGTGACGGTCGGCCTGGGGGACGACGGGCGGCTGGTCCGTGCCGCGGGCGACCTCGGGTACGCGGGGATGGTCGTCGAGGCGACCGGTGCGGGTCACGTCCCGCCCGAGGTCGCTGACGCGCTCGCCGACGCCGCGTCCCGGCTACCCGTCGTCCTGACCTCCCGGACCGGTTGCGGGGAGGTGCTCCGGGCCACGTACGGTTTCGCCGGTTCCGAGCGCGATCTCCTCGACCGTGGCCTGATCCCGGCCGGTCATCTGGATGGCTTGAAGGCGCGCCTGCTCCTCGCGCTCCTGCTGCGCGGCGACGCGACGTACGGAGAGATCGAAGAGGCCTTCGAGAGGCGTGGAACCTGCTGAGCCCAGTGCCTTTGCGTCGCACGCCTTGACCCTTGTGTGCGACATCCTACAGGATGCAGCCTGCAGGAGAGGGGAGGAGGACGGGCACCGTGAGTCCCGACTTCGTCCTGGCCCAGACCCTGAACGGGCTGAGCTTCGCCGGGCTGCTGTTCCTCCTCGCCAGCGGCTTCACGCTGGTGTTCGGGCTGATGCGCATCGTGAATCTCGGGCACGGTGCGTTCTATCTCGTCGGCGGCTACGTCGGCGTGTCCACCCTCGCGGCCACGGGGAGTTTCTGGCTCGCGGTGCTGGCCGGGGGCGTGGCGATCGCGGTCATCGGAGCCGGTGTCGAAACCTTCCTGCTGCGCCGCATTCGCGGCCAGGAGTTGTCGGAGGTGCTGCTCACGATCGGCGTGGCCTTCGTGCTCGGCGACCTGGCACTGGCGATCTGGGGCGGTGACCCGGTGCAGATCAGCGTGCCGGACTACCTTTCCGGAAACGTCGACTTCGGGATCGTCACCTACCCACGCTTCCGCCTTTTCGTCGGCGTGCTCGGCGTCCTCGTGGGCGTCGCCCTTTGGTTTCTGCAGAGCCGCACCCGCATCGGGGCCATCGTCCGTGCGGGGGTCGACGACCGGGAGATGATCGCGGCCCTGGGCGTCAACATCAAGCGGGTGTTCACCGGCGTCTTCCTGTTCGGCGCCTTCCTCGCGGGCCTGTCCGGTGTCATCGGTGGCGCCTTCCTTTCGCTGGTCCCTGGTGCGGACTTCGAGATCCTGCTCTTCGCCCTGGTCGTCGTCATCGTGGGAGGGCTCGGCAGCCTGCCGGGCGCGGCCGTGGGAAGTGTCCTCGTCGGCCTGATCGACGCGTTCGGCCGCGCACTGGTCCCCGAACTGTCGTTCTTCACGTTGTTCGCGCCGATGGCGATCGTGCTGGTGCTGAGGCCGAGCGGCCTGCTGGGGAGGGCCTGATGTCGCTGACGTCCAAGGTCAAGCTCGCCCTGCTGGCCGCCGCCATCGTGGTGGGCGTCGCGCTGCCCTACCTGGCCAGCGGCTTCCTCGTCAGCATCGCCACGCTGGCACTGGTCTTCGCGCTGTTCGCGATGAGCATCGACCTGCTGGCCGGCTTCGGTGGCCTGGTGAGCCTGGGGCACGCGGGGATCCTCGCCAGCGCGGCCTACGGCGTCGGCTACGTCGCGACGCACGGGGGAGGGCACGGCTCCCAGATCCTCACGGGCCTCGCGGTCGGAGTGGCCGTGAGCGCGGTCTTCGCGATCACGGCGATGCGCACCTCCGCCGTCTACTTCCTGATGGTGACGCTCGCCCTCGGGATGACCGTCTGGGGCCTGTCGATCAGGCTTTACCGCGTGACGGGCGCGGAGAACGGCTTGCGGGGGATCCTTCGTCCGCCGGCGATCTCCGCGTACTGGAAGTACTACTACGTCTGTCTCGCGGTCCTGCTGGTGTGCGCCGCGATCATGTGGGTCATCGTCCACTCACCCTTCGGCTACGCCCTGCGGGGCCTGCGCGACAGCGAGGCGCGGATCCGCATCCTCGGCTACAACAGCGTGCTGCACAAGTTCTACGCCTTCATGCTCTCCGGCCTGTTCACCTCGATCGCCGGAGTGCTGTTCGTCTACCAGAACGAGTTCATCAGCCCGTCCGACGCCCAGTTCCTGGTCTCGGGCAAGGGCGTGCTGATGGTCATCCTCGGCGGGGCGGGCACCTTGATCGGCCCGGTTGTCGGAGCCTTCGTCATCGTGCTGAGCGAGAACATCCTCAGTGTCTACGTCGAGCGCTGGCCGACGGTGCTCGGCCTGGTGTTCATCGGCACCATCCTCTTCGCACCCAACGGCTTCGTCGGCGGGGTATCCCGGCTCTGGCGGCGGTGGCTCGACCGCCGCGGGCGGGACGAAGCGGCAGAGTCCACTCCGGGCTG
>JBOHCZ010000040.1:0-14380 GCA_050699195.1 Streptomycetales bacterium | reverse complement strand
CCGCCGCGGTGCCCGCGGTGAGCACCCAGTCGTGCCCCCGAACGACGTTCCACACCTCTCCGGCCAGCCGGGCGGGTGACACCGGGGCTGGCAGACCACGTCGACCAGGGCCGGGGTGCCGCGCGCGAGGACGTGTTGGGCGGCGCGGTGCAGCGCTGGAGCAAGCGTGTCCGGGTCGCTGATCGGGCCCTCGGCGTACCACGAGAACGCCCGCGCCAGCGCGGCGAAGTCCGGTGCGGGCTGGTCGATCTCCATGCCGATGTAGGCCCTGTCATGGGCGGTGCCGCGCTGGCTGGCGAGCCGCTCCTGATGTTCCCAGTCGTTGAAGTACGCCCGGTTGTTGAACATCACGACGAGCAGCGGGAGCCGGTAGTACGACGCCGTCCACAGCGCGCCGACGTCGAACATCAGATCGCCGTCCGGCTGGAGATCGACCACAAGCCGTCCGGTGCCGCGGTGGGCGAGCGCGACCCCGAGCGAGATCCCGATCTGGGTTGCGGTGCCAAGCGACCGCCCGGGGTGGCGGTGCGGCGCGTCGAAGTCCCACAGCCGGTGCGTCCACTCCGCCGCGGTGCCCGCGGTGAGCACCCAGTCGTGCCCCCGAACGACGTTCCACACCTCTCCGGCCAGCCGGGCGGGTGACACCGGGGCTGATCCGGAGAGCCGGGACGCCTCGGCGGCCCAGCTCTGCCACTGCCGCTCGTGGCTGTCCGCGAGGCTGCGCCGGTATGCCGCGCGCTCCGCGTCGCGGCCTGCGTCGTCCGCCGCGACCAGCTCCCGGCACAGCCCGAGCAGCTCGGGAAGGGCCACCACGGTGTCCGCCGTGACCTGCAGGTCGGTCTCCAGCAGGGCGGTGTAGTCCTCGCTCCACGACGCGAGCCCGAGGTCGTGGAAGCCGAGGTCGAGGACCGTCGCCCCGGGCGCGAGCCTGGACACCACCGCGCGGGTCGTGGAGTCAAGCCGCTGCGTCGGCTTACCCATGTCGTTGACGTCGAGGAAGAGCACGCAGTCCGCCTGCTCGAGGGCGTCCGTGCCGCTGGCGCACAGCGGGTGGCGGTTCGGGAAGTTCAGCCGGATCCCGGTGTCGACGACGCCGATGCCGACCAGCTCGGCGAGCTCCACGAGCTGCGCGAAGGCCGCCGGATCCCGCCCGGCGTACCCGGCCACGACGACCGGGCGTCGCGCGGCGCACAGCCGTACCGCCAGCTCCCGCAGGGCGGCCGGGTCCGGCCCGATGCGGGAGGGTACGGCCAGCCTGTCCAGGTCGGGCACGGGCACCGGAGCGTCGAGCGGCGCCTCCTGCAGGCCCGCGTCGAGCGCGACGTACACCGGACCGCGCGGCTCGCTCATCGCGACCCGGTAGGCCCGCGCGAGGGTGGTACCCACGTCGGCGAGGGTGCGCGGCTCGTGGTCCCACTTCGTATAGTCCCGCACGGCGGAGCCCTGCACGTTGGCGGAGTGGATCCAGTCGATGTTGGGGCGGCGTTGGTCGTGTGCGGCCGGCCCCGAGCCGCCGAGCACGAACACCGGCACGCGGTCGAGGTGTGCGTAGTAGATCCCCATCGCGCCGTGCAGCAGCCCTACCAGGTCGTGGAGGATCACCGCCATCGGCTCGCCCGTCGCCTTGGCGTACCCGTGCGCGATCCCCACCGCGACCTTCTCGTGCGCGCAGTGGATCATCGCGACCTCGTCGCGCCCGTAGTTCACGAGCGAGTCGTGCAGCCCGCGGAACGTCGATCCCGGGTTGAGGCTCACGTACGGGAACCCGAGGGCGCGCATCGTGTCAGCCATCACGTCCGAGCCCCAGCGCGGCTCGGTGTAGGGGGCGTAGGGCTGGCTCACAGCGAATCTCCTTCGAGGGCAGCGATCACCTGGCCGGTGGTGCGCACCCGGCACATCCGGGGGAACACCCTTTCGAGGAAGAACTCCCGTTGCTCGGCGAAGCCGTGGCAGCCGTCCCGGACGACGACCACCTGGAAGTCCATGTCCCGCGCGGCGTACGCCGTGGACGCGATGCCCACGTGCGTGGACCCGCCGACCAGCAGGAGCGTGTCGACGCCGCGGGAGCGCAGGGACAGCTCGAGGTGGCTGCCGAAGAACGCCGACCAGCGGTGCTTGGGGACGTCGTAGTCCGCGGGCCGCGGCGCCAGCTCTCGCAGCACCCGCAGCTGCGGGGACCCGGAGCCGTGCGCGGGCCTGTCCGGCTGCGGCCGCTCGGGGGTCCACGGCCGCAGCCGGTCGTCGGTGTCGGTGCGGGTCCGGGCGAGATCCGCGCCGTCCGGGCGGTGGTCGGCGCGTGCGAAGAAGATCGGGACCCCTTGGGTGCGGCAGGCCTCGACGAGCCGGCGAACCGGGCCGAGGGTGCCGGCCTGCTCGATGCGCGACCGGTAGGCCTCGAGCATGTCGAACACCAGCAGCCCGGTCCTCGCGGGGGGCAGCCCGCTACCGACCGGGTTGTGCACCGGCTCGCGCATCGGATCGCGCCCAGGGCTGTTCACAGGTCCGTCACAGCGTCACCGTGACCGTCTTCTCGCGGGTGTAGGAGAGCAGCTCCTCGAGACAGCTCTCCTTGCCGAGCCCCGAGTGCTTCCAGCCGCCGAAGGGCGTGCCGGCCGGCCGCCGCCCGGTGCCGTTCACCGAGACATAACCCGCCTCCAGGTGGTGCGCGAGCCGGTGCGCGAGCGAGACGTCGCGCGTCCAGACGTTCGCCGTGAGGCCGTAGGACACCGCGTTCGCCCGCCGCACCACGTCGTCGACGTCGCGCCAGCGCAGCACCGCCATGACCGGCCCGAAGATCTCCTCGCGGGCGATCAGCATGGCGTCGTCGACGTCGCAGAACACGGTCGGCTCGACGTAGTAGCCGCGAGGCAGCGTCGCGGGGCGGCCGCCGCCGGTGAGCAGCGTGGCACCCTCGCGCCGGCCCGCCTCGACGTAGCCCAGTACGCGCTCGTGGTGCGCGGCGAAGGCGAGCGGGCCCACGTCGGTGTCGCCGGAGAGCGGGTCGCCGACGCGCAGCTCCTCGACGCGGGCCACCAGCGCGTCGAGGAACGCCGCGCGGATGTCGTCGTGCACGAACAGCCGTGAGCACGAGCCGCAGGACTGGCCGTTGCAGCGCGCGATGTTCATCGCCGCGACCGCCGCCCGTGCCGCCTCGGCGGGGTCGACGTCGGGGAAGACGATGAGCGGGTTCTTGCCTCCCAGCTCGAGCGTGACGTGCTTGACATGCTCGGCGGCGGTACGCAGCACCTCCCGGCCGGTGGGCACGGAACCGGTGAAGGCGATGCGCGGCACCTCGGGGTGCCCGACGAGGGCCGCGCCGATCCCGGCGCCCCGGCCGGTGAGCACGGACAGCACGCCGGGGGGCAGCAGGTCCTCGGTCATGCGCGCGAGCTCGAGCGCGGACAGCGAGGTCTGGTCCGCGGGCTTGAGCAGCACGGCGCTGCCCGCCGCGAGCGGTGCCGCGACCTTTCCCGCCGCGAACTTGAAGGGGTGGTTGAAGGGGATGATCCGGCCGACGACGCCGTAGGGCTGGCGCAACGTGTAGGAGAGGGTGCCGGGATCGGCCGGCGCCGTGCACCCCTTGGCCTCCGGGGCGATGCCTGCGTAGTACCGGATCTCCGCGGGCGTGCGGGCGAGGTCGTCGCGCATCCCGGCGATCGGGTTGCCCGAGTCGCGGGTGTCCAGGACGGACAGTTCCGCGGACCGGTCGGCGATCCGGGAGGCGAGCTCGCGCAGCACCGCGGCGCGCCGCTCCCAGCCGAGCGCGGTCCACGCGGGCGCCGCCTCGCGGGCTGCGGACACGGCGTGTTCCAGGTCCTCCACCGCTGCGTCGGGCACGGTGCCCAGGCACTCCTCGGTGGCGGGCTCGATGACGGGAAGCGTCGCGTCCCGCGCGGCTGCGGTCCACGCGCCGGCGACGTACATCCGGTGCCCGGCCGGTCGGCTCGTCGATGCCGTCACCGCGACCCGCCCCCCGCGGTGTGCCGGGTCGGGGTGCCGTTCCGGGTAGTGGTGGCGGCGAGCAGGTCCGTGGCGGTGAGCTGCTCGGGGTCGCGGGCGACCTCGAGGCGCTGCGCGAGCGCGGCGAGCACCAGCTTGCGGACCCGGCGGCCGTCCCACCCCGCGCAGCGCTGCGCGACGGAGAGCGTCAGATCGGTGTCGTCGGCGAGGGTCTGCAGGCCCGGCCACAGACCGGCCAGCTCCTGGAGCGAGTGACGCACGATGCGCGCCACGGTCTCGGGGTCGGGCAGCTCGAACTCGACCACGAGGTCGGCACGGGACAGGAACGCCGCGTCCACCCCGGCGACGAAGTTGGTCGTGGTCAGGAAGAGCACCCGCGGCAGGTCTGCGGCGACGGCGTCGATGCCCGCGAGGACGGCGTCCGTCGCCCGGTGGACGTCCACGGGGTTGGTCGAGAACGACGCGGCGGTCCGGGATACGGCGAGCGACTCGACCTCGTCGATGAGCACGACGGTGTGCGGCCGGCGCATCGCCAGCTCCGGGATGGTGTCCCGGAGCAGCCGCGTGACCGCGCGCTGGGTCTCACCGAGCATCTCGGACGGGAACGCGTGCGGGTCGATCTCGACGTAGGTCGTCGCGCCGTGCGGCGCGAGCGCGAGGGCGGCCTGCTGGGCGAGCCCCCGCGCCAGGGTGGTCTTGCCGGTGCCGGGCGGGCCGGCCAGCACGATCAGCCCGTGCGGCAGCCCGGCGAGGGTGGCCAGGCGCCGCCCGTGCAGGAGGGTGAGAAGCGCCTGCCCGAGCAGCCGGTCCTTCAGTCCCGGGGGCGTGATGATGTGGTCCCACGGGCCGTCGTGGTGGTCGGCGGGCAGCACGTGGAGCGCGAGCACCCCGGGCGGCAGGCCGGGGACCGTCACCGCTTCCACCTCACCAGGCCCACGTCGGCCTGGTCAGCGCCGGCCAGTTCACCGTCGACGGGTCGCCGGCCTGCTTGTCGCGGACCTCGTCGGGGGGTTCCTCGAAGAGCACGAGGGGGTCGGTGAGCACCCGCATGGTGTCGAGCAGGCTGTCGAACATGTGGATCCGTACGACCTTTGCGGTCCGGTCGGGATCGGCGTTGTGGTGCGCGTGCCAGAGGAAGTGGTCGACGACGATGATGTCGCCCTGCTGCCACTCGTGGTTCTCGCCCACATCGGGCTCGGTGCCCAGGAACGAATAGCCGCGCCCTTCGACGACGTAGAGCCAGGCTTCCCCCGGGTGCCTGTGCATCGACTGCCCGCGGCCGGGCGCCAGCTCGAACATGGCCATCGACATGCCGGAGGCCTGGTATCCGATCGCCCGGTCGAGCAGGAAGGTCGTCCGCGTGCCGCGGGGGGTGTTGCGCAGCTCGAGGTCGTCCCAGCTGGTGTGCAACCGCCCGGATCGCCGCCTGGCCTGCTCAACGTGTAGGCGGCGGCGACGGCGGGCATAGGGGTCGTCGCCCTCGATGCCGGGGGACTGCGCGGGGCGCGGAGGCAGCTCGCCCACCGGGGTGTGACCGGCCTCCTCGTAGATCGAGAACCCCATGGTGTGCATGAGGGGCTCGCAGGAGAACGTGAGGTAGCGGCAGCGTCCGGGACCGTCGTTGCCGAACCGGTGCCATGCCCAGACCGGGAGGTGGAGGGAGTCCCCGGGCCCGAAGGCGATGCGCTTGCCGTCGATCTCGACCCAGGCCCATCCCGCGACGCAGAAGAGCATCACGTCCCAGGAGTGGCGGTTGATGGTGGTCGTCGTGCCGGGGTCCAGCTCGTGCGCGAGGGCGTCCATGGTGCGTGTGGGGCGGTCGCCGTCCATGCCGGCGTAGACGCCGCGGCCGACCCCCGGGGCGGTCTCGTGCATGGCAACGTCCTGGCGGCGGACGACGGTGCTCCGGTACTGCCGCCACTCCTCGATGAACGCCGCACGGCGCCGTTTCTGGATGTGGTAGTGCGTCGTCTCCGTCGTCGTTTTCGTGGCCATCTGATCCGCCCTCGCACAGTGGACTAATGGTCATACAAATAGTCTCCAAAGCGGGCCGCTGGCACAAGAGGGTCATGGCGTCCTCCTCAACTCGGCGGGATGGGCCCGCCCGGCTCGGCGCCGACGGCTCCCGCGGTGGGCCCGCGGGATCGCACGCGCCGCGCGGCCACCGCAGGCAGCGCGATGAGGACGCCCATCCCCAGCAGGGCAGGGGAAAGCGCGATCACGCCCAGTGTCGCGGCCACCCCGAGAGGCGCGGCGAACAGCGCGGCCGCGCGGAACGTCCCGGCCGCAGCGATGGCCTCCCCGCGTTCCTCGGGATGGACGGCCTCGGCGGCGACCGCCGGCCCGATCGTCTGCAGGGCGCCCGCGGCGACCCCGGACACCGCGAGCGCGAGACCGGCGAGCGCGGCGTTTCCCGCGGTGAAGCCGACGGCCGCCGTCCCCAGCCCGGACGCGACCGTCGCCAGGGCGAAGGGAGTCGCCGAGGACTCGGTACGGACCCGGGCCACCAGCCCCGACCCGACCAGTGCCGCGCCGTTCGCGACGGTCACGAGCAACCCGATGGTCGACGGCGTCTGGTGAGCGGCATGCAGCGCGACGGGGACGTAGGAGTGCAGTAGCCCGCGCCAGGCGCCGACCGTGACCCCGGCCCAGCAACCGGAGTCGACTCCGGCCCGTCGCCAGATGCGGCCGGGGGGGCGCTCGGCGGGCGGGCGAAACGGCGGCAGCCGGTCCAGGAACAGCGTCGGGACCACCCCGACCAGCGCCACGCCCGCCGCGACGGCGAGGGCGAACGCCGGGCTGCTCTCGGTGAGCAGCCCGGCCAGCACCGGCCCGGAGAGCATGCCGATCGTCGAGACCAGGTTCACCGTCGCGAGCGCGCCGACCGCGCGCGAGGCCCCCCGGACCACGTGGGTCTGGGCGCCCGTCCAGAAGCATGCCCTCGCCACCCCCTGCAGGAGTTCGGCCGCCACGAAGGGCACCACCGCCGTCGAGACCACGACGAGCGCGTTGGACATCGCGAGCAGCAGTGCGGCGGACGTGACGAGTGTCCAGTCCGGCAGGTGCCGCATCGCGAGACCGAGCCCGGCCCGTACGGCCAGCTGGGCCAGCGCCGACGCCGCTGTCAGCAGCCCGACGCCGGCATCGCTGTAGCCCGCGCGCAGCGCGAGCAGCGGCAGGGCCACCGATGCCACGGCCAGCGACAGCGAGAAGACGAGCGCCCCCGACGACGAGGCGACGGTGTCTCGGGTCGGCCGGCCCCGCCCCCTCAACTGCTCAACCTCGCGCGCCCGGCTGCGCCTCCATCGTCCCGTCGTGCCCGGGAGCGCCCTCGAAGTAGTGCACGACGGGGTCGTCGCGTACCCGGGACCTCGCCGGCTGCTCCCGCCGGAACCGGTCCACGGCCCAGGTCTGTGACGCAGGCCCCCGCGCGAAGACCCGACCCTGCCGCCCCACGGCGCCCTCCTCGTTGTCTGAAGGTTAGACCATTCAATCGCGCCTGCCCGGGTGGCTCAACTCCCTCCGGGGGGCAGGCTAGCCACGAAGGGCGTGTCCGTGCCGACCGGGCCGGTCTTCCCGCTCCCCCCGGGGGATCCGAGGGGGTGGGCGCGACCGGGGAGGGGCTCTGAGAAGAAGGCCGCGTTGTCGGCCATGAAGGGCCTGCCCTCCTCGGGTGTCCGGCTGGCCAGCGTGATCGCGTCGACGGGGCAGACCGGCTCGCAGGCGCCGCAGTCGATGCACTCACCGGGGTGGATGTAGAGCTTGCGCGCGCCCTCGTAGATGCAGTCGACGGGGCACTCCTCGACGCACGACATGTCGCTCACGTCGACGCAGGGTCCTCCGATCACGTACGGCACGTCGCCTCCTCTACGCCGCGTCGGTCGAGTGCCCGGGAAACACGTCGAGGGAAGGGTCGATGGCGGCGGCGGCATTGTTGACCGCCGTCGCGACCTCACCGAACCCGACGGAGATGAGCCGTACCTTTCCCGGGTACGTCGCGATGTCGCCTGCCGCGTAGACCCGAGGCAGGTTGGTGGCCATCGTGGTCGAAACCCGGAGCTGGCGTGCCTCGGTCTCGAGCCCCCACGACTCCAGGGGTCCGAGGTCTGCGAGGAAACCCAGGGCGGCGACCACGGCCTGCGCCCGCACCGTGCTCACGGTTCCGGACGGCCGCTGGATGACATCGACCGCCTCGACCCGGCGCTCGCCGTGGATCCGCGCGATCTCGCTGCTCGTGAGCACCCGGACCGGGGAGGCCATGAGCTGCTGCACGGAGTGTGCGTGCCCCCGGAACCGGTCGCGCCGGTGCACGAGGGTCACGGACCTCGCGATCGGGTGCAGCGCCTGGACCCAGTCGAGCGCGCTGTCACCGCCGCCCACGACGACCACGTCCTGCCCGGAGTGGTCCTCCGGGCGCGGTACGAAATAGACAAGACCGCGACCCTCGTACCCGCACCCCGCGGGCAGCCGGCGCGGGCGGAACTGCCCGATGCCGCCGGTGACGATGACGGCACCGGCGTGGATGGCCCGGTCGCCCTGCGTCCGCAGCACCGGCAGGCCGTCCACGTAGCCGAGCGCGGCGACGGTGTCGCCCAGCAGGTAGGTCGGTGAGAACCGGCCGGCCTGGTCGGCGAGGGCGCTGACGAGATCCCGCCCCCGGACCGCGGGGAAACCGGCCACGTCGTGGATGAGCTTCTCCGGGTACATCGCCGTGATCTGGCCGCCGACCTGCGGTAGCGCGTCGACGATGACGGTACGCAGCCCCCGGAACCCGGCATAGTAGGCGCCGTAGAGGCCGACCGGACCGGCGCCGACGAGCAGCAGGTCTGTCCGCACCGGCTCCATCGCGTGCCATGCCCTCCGATTCTCAGTTGTGCTAGGTATAAGGTCAAACCAATATAGCCGCTCCCCCGCCACTCCTGCACACGCCGTCGCCGATCCTGGTAGCCGGGTGGGTCAACGCCTCGCGTGCTGCGGACGGCGGGGGGCCGGTTACGCACGACCTCGCGGCCCGGCTGCCTGCCTGTCGCTTGCACCACTGCGATCGGGATCCTGGTCCTGGGCGTGTTCTTCGCCTGCCGCGAGCGCGGCCAGGATCTGGTGGGCGAGCGCGCGTGCGGAGTCGGCTTCCATCTCGACGGCCACGCGCGTGCCCGGACCTGCTGCCTCGTCCACGAAGTCGATGTTGAGCGTGTGCTCGAACGGCGCGTGGTAGGGGTGGTCGAAGTAGACGTTGGCATGCGTCAGGGCAAACCAGCCGTCCGGCCCTTTGCCGCTGCCGGCGACCTCGGCCCGCTGTGTGATCCAGGTACACATCGTGATCTCCCGGTCAGGAGGTGGCCCGTCAGGAGGTGGCCCGTCAGGAGGTGGCGAGGTGGGTGCCGAACCAGGCCCAGACCTTGCGCCAGCCGTCGGTCGCGGCGGGCACGCGATAGCTCGGCCGGTCGACGGAGAAGAACGCGTGCCCCGCATCGTCGTACATGTGGAACTCATAGGTCTTGCCGTGCCTGGTCAGCTCGGCCTCGATGCGCGCCACGTCCTGCACCGACGGGTTCGAGTCCTCCGCGCCGAAGAGCCCCAGCAGGGGGGCGCGCAGGTCGGGGGTCATGTCGATCGGTGCGACCGGCTGGCGGGGCGAGAGATCCTCCTGGCGGGCCGCCACCCGCCCGCCGTAGCAGTCCACGGCGGCGTCGACCGGCAGCCGGCACGCCACGACGTAGGCCTGACGTCCGCCCGAGCAGTAGCCGATCACGCCCACCTTGCCGCTCGCGTAGGGGAGGGCGCGCAGGTAGGTCACGGCCGCCCCGACATCGCCGACGCAGCGTTCGTCGGGCACCCCGCCGGCCGCCCGCGTCGCCGCCGCCGCGTCGTCGGGACTGGCGCCAGGGCCCTCCCTGTGGTGCAGGTTCGGGCAGATCGCGAGGTAGCCGTTGGCGGCGAAAGTGCGGGTGATCTCCTTGGTGGCCGCGTCCCACCCCGGCATGTGGTGGATCACCACCACGCCCGGATACGGGCCGGCGCCCAGGGGGCGGGCGACGTACGCCGAGATCTGGTCGCCTTCGTGGCCCCACAGTGGGGTGGTCTCCGCCAGCACACCGTCATACACGGCCGATCCTCCTCTTCCGCGCAGCGCCGCCGGGTCCGCCCCGGCTCAAGGGGGATCATCCCCTTCAGCTACCGCGATGTGAAGTCACCCCGGGGCTCCCTGGCCGCTCCGGCGCGGTGTGGTCCGGATCGTCACCTGATGGGCGCCGAGCCTGGGATGCGACACCGTGACCCTGACCTGCCCTGTGACCCCGCGGACCGTACGGATCCATACCGCGCCGGCACCCCCGGCGTCGGCGAAGGCGAACGGGCTGTCCCCGACGAGCTCGCCGGGTCCGTCCACGTCGATGTCGACGTCACCCCTGGGGTAGGGCCGCGGGGCGCCGTACCGGTCAGAGGATCGGAAGGACACCCGGGTCGCGTCGATGCCGTCGGCCCACAAGGCGTCGTCGTCCACCGCCACCGCCAACGTGTCGCCCGACGGGTCCGAGGAGAACCGCCGGGACAGCACCCGGCGGCCGCCGACGAAGCCGTCGATGCGCAGCTCCGGAAGTCCGGGGCGCTCGACGGTGAGGTCGACGAACGACGGCGGGTAGCGCAGCCCCGCGAAACCGGCCCGGTCCGGATGGACGGTGGCGTGATGGCGCCCATCCACGAACACCTCGAGGCGCTCGCAGTTGGAGCAGATCATCGCGTGCCGACCGGGGCCGTGCTCGGGAGAGTTCGGCCCGAAGTCCCAGTAGAACGAAGGCGCGATGACCGGGCGCGTACGGGGGTCGACCTGCGACTGGTAGATGGCCGCGCCCAGCTTCGGCACGCGGAACGTGTCGACGACCCCGGGGAAGACCATGGCGCGGGGGTCCTTGCTGTGCGGCGACTGGTAGTCGAACGCGCACCACGCCGCGACTCCCGCGTACCGGTCGTCGAGCCCCGCGACACTGTGGACCTGCGCGTGCAGCCTGGCATGGTCGTACTGCCTTCTCGCCGGCATGTCGCGTGTCCACTCGTGGCTCCAGTGCCGGCCGTCCAGCCGGTAGTAGTCGAAGGCGCCGACGGCTTCGGTGATGACGTAGGGGATGTCGCCGAAGGGCGGCCGGAGCGTGGCGTTGCCCGGGGAGACGGCGTGGTACTCGTTCTGCCCGAAGACGTCCTGGAGGAACTCGGCCCTGTCGTGGTGGCGCAGGTAACCGTTGGCGCCTGTGGTGGGCCGGGACGTGTCGAGGGCCTTCGCCGCGTCTCTGGCCCGCCGGTAGAGCTCCGGGGCGCGGGGCGAGTGGTTCACCTGTACCGACCAGAGCACCACCGACGGGTGGTTGCGGTCGCGGCGGACCATGCCCTCGACGTTGCGGACGAACAGCTCCTGCCACTGCTCGTCGCCGATGTGGCGCCAGCTCGCCGGCTCGTCCCACACCAGGATCCCGAGCTCGTCGCAGGCGTCCAGGAAGTGCCTGGACTGGGTGTAGTGCGAGCAGCGGACGAAGTTGCAGTTCAGCTCGTAGCGGAGCAGCTCCGCGTCGCGGCGCTGCACGCGCGCGGGCATCGCCATCCCGGCGTAGGGGTAGGTCTGGTGCCGGTTCAGGCCGAACAGCTTGAGCCGCCGGCCGTTGAGGAAGAACCCATCGGTGGTGAAACGCGCGTCCCGCAGGCCGGTACGGGTCCGGTAGACGTGCCCCGGCCGCTTGCCGATGACCAGGGTGGCCTCGACGTCGTAGAGCTTGGGGTGGTCGACGTCCCACAGCGTGACGTCCCGCAGGCCGGACAGCGTGGTCTCGACCCGCACCCGGCCCGGCTCGTCGAGGCGTACGGGGGCCGTGGCCCGGCTGACCGTCCGGTCCCCGTCGCGCAGCCGTACCTCGACCCGGACGGGCCCGGCGGGCACCGTGGCCGCGTCGACCGTGCATTCCAACTCGACCCGGCGGCGTCGCGGATCGAGCACATCCACCGGGCGGGCGAACACCTCGTCGATGAACACCGCCGGTACGGACCGCAGGCTGACCTCCCGGTAGAGCCCGCCG
The DNA here is from genome assembly GCA_050699195.1 of Streptomycetales bacterium. GTDB lineage: Bacteria > Actinomycetota > Actinomycetes > JBOHCZ01 > JBOHCZ01 > JBOHCZ01. The sequence goes on along the minus strand of JBOHCZ010000040.1, from coordinate 2,360 downwards.
GGCTGCATGTAGTCGGCGGAGCGCGGATCACCCGGGCGGCACGGCGGGCAGTTCAACGACGAGGAATCCAGGGCGAGCGCGAGCACGTTGTCCCGACCGACGACGTGGTCGGTGATCTCGTAGCTGAAGTCCAGGTAGCCGCCGAGGTGTGGGGGCAGCTGCACGCCGTTGATCGTGGGCGTGGTGCGGGTCAGTGCCCCGGTGAAGTCCACGAGCAGGCGCGTGTCACTTAACACGTGGGACAGGTCGAAGTGCCGCCGGTAGACCCACGCCCGCCCCCAGCCGGCGGGGTCCCAGTCACGCCACGACAGACCCACCGCGCAGTGCGGCAGCGTGACGGCGGCGAAGTGCCTGTCGTCGAAGTCCGGGTCGGTGCTGCCGGGCACCCACTCGCCGCCGAACAGCCAGTCGGTGTCCATCGGAACCACCTGCCCGGGGATGTGCACGCGCGCAGGCGTTTCGGTGGTGGCCCAGCGGTGCCCGAGCTGCGCCGCGCTGGCCAGGCCCACGGCCCCGAGGGCGCCCGCCCTGAGGAGGTCGCGGCGGGACATGCGTGCGGACCCCCCGTGCCGTCCGCTCATCGTCGGGCCGTCTCCCTTCATCGGTCGGCGCTACGAAAGAGCTGGTCGCCGCGGCCCCGGCCCGGGTGAGCTCGGGCAGCGACCCAGGCAGGGTACATGGCCTTGCGGCAAACGACCATACGTTCGGTTCTGAGGTACGGAGTCACGCGTCACCGCCCCCGTCCGGTGCGCTGTCCGGGGCCTCGCCCGGCAGCAGCAGACGGCGGAACCGGTCCGGAACCGGCCGTGCACCGTGCGTGCCGGGGTCGAGGTTGACGTACACGATCTCGGCTGAGGCGAGCCGTTCGCCACCGTCCCGCCGGACCTCGAAGTCCAGGGTGAAGCTGGTGGTGCCGACGGCGCGGCAGCGCACCAGCACCCGCAGCTCGTCGTCGAAGCGGGCCGGCCGGTGGAAGCCGATAGCGGTGTGGACCAGGGACGGATCGAGACCGGCCGACACCAGCTGCGGGTAGGGCCAGCCGAGCGCGCGGAAGTACTCGGTCATCGCGACGTCGAAGTACTCCAGGTAGCGCGCGTTGAACACGATGTGCTGGCCGTCCGTCTCGTGGTAGCGGACCCGCAACGGGTGGACGAACCACGCGTCCTCGCGGCCCGCGTTCATGGGTTGGGGTCGCACGCGGCGGCCTCGTCGGGTGGGTGGCTGACCGGCTCCGCGGAGACGACACGGCCGTTGGTGACGGTCATCAGCCGGGTCGCGGAGGCGATCGTCCCGGAGGGCATGGTGAGGAGGTTCTCCCTGGTGACGACGAGGTCGGCGTGGTTGCCGACGGTGATGGTGCCGCGCTCGCCCTCCTCGAGGCTGGCGTAGGCCGCCTCGGAGGTGACGGTGCGCAGCGCGTCGTGCACGGCGAGCGCCTCGCTCCTGCGGAACCCCCCGGTCGGGAAGCCGTCGAAGTCCTGCCTGGTCACGATACGCTGCAGGCCCCACAGCGGGTCGAGGACCTCGACGTCGAAGTCGGACCCGCCCGCCAGGTGAACTCCACGTCGCTGCATGCTGTCCCACCGGTAGGCGCTCTCCCGGGCCCGGCGCTTGCCCAGAGCGGATGCGGCGAAGCGCGCGTCGGAGGTGGCGAAGCTGAGCTGGTAGCTGGCGATGACCCCGCCGTCGGCGAGCCGGTCGAGCAGGTCGTCGCCGGCGACCTGGACGTGCTCGAGCGCCCACCGGTCGGCCGGTGTCACGCCGGCGCGCTCGTAGGCGGTGAGCATGGTGGCGACCCCGCGGTCGCCGATCGCGTGCGTGGTGACGTTGAACCCGAGCTCGCGGGCGCGTGCGATGTCGCGGTCCGCGCGTTCCTGGTCGAGGAACGCGACGCCGAGCGGCGGGAAGCCGTAGGGGTCGTCACTGTAGGGCGCCCGCAGGGCGGCGGTACGGGGACCGAGCCAGCCGTCGGCGTAGTTCTTGACGCCGAGGATCTTGACCCACTCGTTGCCCACGCCGGTACGCAGTCCGCGGGCGGCGGCCTGCTCCATACATCCGAACGCCACGCGTACCAGGAACCGCACCCTCAGCAGCCCGTCATCGGCGAGCTCGTTGAGCGCATCCCACACCGCGAGATCCTGCAGCCCGGCCTCCACGACGGTGGTCACGCCCTGCCGCGCGACCTCGTCCTGCATGACGAGCAGGCTCTCCTTGAGCCCCTCGGTGACCGTGCCGTCGTGGCAGTCGTCGACCGGGGTGGCGTTGCGCTCCTTGATCTGCAGGTGACGCTCGCCCACCCTGCGCCGCCCCTCGAACGCGGCCTGCGGATCGAAGCAGGAGAACCGGGGCCGGTAGGCGGC